>JBAPYC010000203.1:0-3272 GCA_049284535.1 Streptosporangiaceae bacterium | reverse complement strand
CCTCGCCGTAGCCTCGACCACCATTACCGCCATAGCCGCCGCGACCGCCCCGCCTGCCGCTGCCGCTGCCGTAGCCTCCGCTGCCGTAGCCGCCGCCGTAGCCGCCGCCCTGGCCGCCAGTACCGCCACCGCCAGTACCGCCACCACCGCCACCGCCGGTGCTCGTGCTGTTGTAAGTGACGCTGAAGTTGCCTGGCGAGCTCAGGCTCGACACCGTGGTGTCCGGCATGGTGATCTCGACCGGGTCAAGCGAGAACAGGGGGGTGCTCGGGGTTCCGGCGGTCGCCGTGGTCGTAGCGGCTCCGGTGAAGTTGACCGAGCCGAAGTTGGTCAGCGGCGCGATCTCGCCGTTGACGGTGGGGGCCTCGGTGATGACCTCAGCCGAGGTCCGCGTCGCGCTGGTGGCCCCCTGGGCGGTGGTCTCGGCGGCGGTGGCCGTCCAGCCCGACCCCACCTGCGGGGTGTCAGTGAGCGTGACCTTGAAGCCAGCGGCCGCGGCGTAGGTGACCGTGGCAGTGAGCCGGTCGCCCGGCTTGACCGTGTCCCCGGGCCAGGTCATCGCCTGCCCGTTCGGGTAGAACTCGTACCACGGTGTGTACGTCGGGCTGCCACTGGAGCAGTCGACCTCGGTGCCGGTCTGCTCCACCGTGCTGTTGTCGTAGCCGTCCAGTCCGGCCCAGAACGCGGCGTACTGTTTGCCGCTGGTGCACGTGGCGGTCGGCTGGGTCCAGCTGGCCGTGACGCCGGTGAACGGGGTGGAACTGGTGGCCGCGTAACCCGCCCAGTTGAGGCTCTGCTGCTGCTCCGGCTCGTTTCCGGCCTCGGTCTTGCCCCCGGCAATGACCTGCGGCGAAACTCCCGATGTGGTCGAGCTCGGGCTCGAGCTGGGGGCCGGGCTTGTCGTGCCCGAGGCCGGGCTGAGCGGGCCGCCGGGCTGGATCGTGGCGGCCGCGGCCGCGGCCGGATGGGCGGCCACCAGCGTCCAGCCCAGGACAAGCGGAACGGTCCCCGCGAGAATGGGCCACCTGCGTAGCATATGCGCTCCCTGGAAAAATGCACCTTTTTACGATGGGCACAACGGCTGAGCACAAATGAAACGCGGTAATTGCTGTCTCAGCCACCGCCTGGCATTCCCTACCGGCAGCCGGAACAATCATCATTAAAAAGCGGGCGCGCCTATTGCGAATGCCGCATTAGGAACCCCTACTGCGAATGCCGCAATTCCTCACGCAGTTCGCGCTTGAGGACCTTGCCGAGCGGGTTTCGTGGCAGTTCGTCCCGGATCTCGATCCGCTCCGGCCACTTGAACGTGGCGATGCCCAGGTCCCGCAGGTACCCGACGATGCCGTCCAGGGTCACGTCCTGGCCCGCCCGGGGCACCACCACCGCGCAGGCACGCTCGCCGAGCAGCTCGTCGGGGTAGGCGACCACGGCCACATCGGCCACGCCGGGATGGCCGGAGATGAGGGTCTCCAGCTCGGCCGCTGAGATCTTCATCCCGCCGCGCACCACCATGTCCTTGGACCGGTCGACGTAGTGCAGGTACTGGGCCTCGTCCCCGGCGATCTCGAGAATGTCGCCGGTCCTGAGGTAGCCGTCGGAGTCGAACGGGTCGGGCACACCGCTGGCCGCCAGGTAGCCGGGGAACACGCCCGGCCCCTTGATCCGCAGCTCGCCGGGGATGCCCGGCTCGGTGATCTCGGCGCCGGTCTGCGGGTCGACGATCCGCGCCAGCGTGCTGCGCGCCATCGAGAACCCCCAGTTCCGGGCGCCGTAGCGGGGGAAGTACAGGGCCCGGACCGACGGGTCGGGAATGTCCTTGGGCGTGCCGAGCAGGGCGATGCCCTCGTTGGAGCCGTAGAAATTGATGATCTCGATGCCGTACTTGTCGTGCCAGCCCTGGAGCAGGCTCGGCGCCAGCGGGGCCGACCCCGAGCCGAGCATCCGCAGCGAGGAAATGTCGGTCTGGGCCAGCAGCGCGTCGTTGTGCAGCAGCGCGGTGAGCAGGGCCGGCGGCGCGACCGTGTAGGTCGCGCGGTACTGCTCTATCTGCCGCAGGAAGGTGGGCAGGTCGAACGGGTGGTGCTGGACCAGCAGGCCGCCCACCTTGAGCCAGGGCAGGAACATGCCGTTGATGCCCGCCATGTTCACCATCGGGAACGGGTTGAGCAGGACATCACTGGCGGTCAGGTCCGGGCCCTCGACCGTGCCCGTGCACATGGCCATCCAGTCGTAGTGGGTCCGCGGCACTCCCTTGGGGGTGCTCTCCGTCCCCGAGGTCCAGCAGATCGTGACGCAGTCGTTCGGATCGGGGGACCAGCTGGCCAGGTGCGCGGCGAGCCCGGCCCGGTCACCGGCCGCCGCGATGGCCGCGTCGAGCCCGAGCACCCCGTCAGACACACCCCCGTCAGACACGCCCCCGTCAGGCAAGCCGGAGCCGAACGCCGCCACCGTCTGCAACGACGGGATCTGCGCGCGCAGCCCGGCGAGCTCCGCCGCCGCGGGGCGCTTGCCGATCCTGGCGGCCGTGATGAACAGCCTGACCTGGGCCACGTTGGACAGCTGGGTGAGTTCCCAGGACCGGTACTGCACCGGGAACGGCGCCACGATCGCGCCGATCCGCACCGTGGCCAGGAAGGCCAGCGCGATCTCCACCGTGTTCGGCAGCTGCACCCCGACCACATCGCCGGGACCGATGCCCCGGTCCAGCAGCACCTGCGCCAGCCGCGACACCTGCTCGTCCAGCTCCGGCCAGGTCAGCGAGCGCGGCGGCCCGTCCATCAGCGTGTCCCGGTTCAGCGGGTCGACGATGGCGGTGATGTCACCGTCCTGGCGGACACGCTCGCGCAGCAGGGCGTCGATCATGTCGTCGTTCCAGTAGCCCAGCCGGCGGTATTCCCGGACTCGTTCGGCCGGATGAAGACCCACCATCGCCTCCTCAGGCCCCGTCCGGGGCCAGCACCGCGAGCGTGGCCGCCCCGGCCGGATCCGCCTCGCTCGACCCGGGCACCAGCGCCACCTCGTTCACCCCGGCCGCCGCGTACTCGGCCAGCCGGGCCCGGACGGCCGGCTCGTCGCCGACCAAACAGACGTGCCCGGTCAGCTCGGCCGGGACCGCCGCGAGCAGCTCGGCCGGATGCGGCCGGGTCCGCGCGAACCGGACCACGTCGCCAAAGCCGGCCTCGGCGAACATCTCCGCATAGCCGGGCGCGGCCAGGTAGGCCACCAGCCCCCGCCGCAGCTGCTCCACCGCCGGGTCCGCGGGCGTGCCC
>JBAPYC010000202.1:0-1790 GCA_049284535.1 Streptosporangiaceae bacterium | reverse complement strand
GTTGACCTCGACCTGTCCGACGTGGTGTTCCTGGCCACGGCGAACGTGCTCGACTCGATCCCCGGGCCGCTGATCGACCGGATGGAACTGGTTCAGCTCGACGGCTACACCGAGGACGAGAAGGTCGCCATCGGCCGGGACCACCTGCTGCCCAGGCAGCTGTCCAAGGCCGGCCTGAACGCCGACGAGGTAACGATCGCCGACGACGCGCTGCGGCTCGTCGCGGCCGAGTACACCCGCGAGGCGGGCGTCAGGTCGCTGGAGCGGGCGATCGCCCGGGTGCTGCGCAAGGTCACCGCCAAGGAGGCTCTGGAGGAGGGCACGCTGCCGATCACGGTCAGCACTGCCAATCTCAAGGATTACCTGGGGCGGCCCCGGTTCACCCCGGAGACCCAGCTGACGTCGAGCGATCGCCGCACGGCGGTGCCCGGCGTGGCGACCGGCCTGGCCGTGACCGGCGCGGGCGGTGACGTCCTGTACATCGAGGCGTCGCTGGCCGACCGGGAGACCGGCGAGACCGGCCTCACGCTCACCGGCCAGCTCGGTGACGTGATGAAGGAATCGGTCCGGATCGCCCTGTCCTATCTGCGCTCGCATGGTGCCGAGCTCGACCTGCCGGTCAGTGAGCTCAAGGACCGCGGCATCCACGTGCACGTCCCGGCGGGCGCGGTGCCCAAGGACGGGCCGAGCGCGGGTGTGACGATGACCACGGCAATGGCGTCGCTGCTGTCCGGCCGCCCGGTCCGCTCGGACGTGGCCATGACCGGTGAGGTGTCTCTCACCGGGCGGGTGCTGCCGATCGGCGGGGTCAAGCAGAAGCTGCTGGCCGCGCACCGGGCCGGGATCACCACCGTGCTGATCCCGCAGCGGAACGAGCCCGACCTGGACGACGTGCCAGCCGAGGTGCTCGAGAAGCTGGACGTCCACACCATGGGCGACGTCCGCGACGTGCTGGCGCTGGCTCTGGAGCCCGCGGCCACCGCGGCCGTGGCGTCGGCCGCCTGAGCTTAGGCAGCCAGAAAGCCCAGGCACCACAAGGCCAGGGCCCGGATCAATCCGGGTCCTGGCCTTGCCTGTTCTCGTGGCCGGTGGGTGCGGGCGACCTAGCGGGATCGGCGGCAGGGAAATCGGCGGCAGGGAACACGTCGTGCCCGGCCAGGTCCCAGATGTAGCTGGGGTCAGCCGCCGGCTCAGGAGCGATGTCCGCCTCCGCCACGGGCCGGACCGCGGGATCGGTGCCGTCATGCCCGGTGCCGTCATGCCCGGTGCCGTCATGCCCGGGGGCACCGGGTCGGGGGGTACTGGGTCCGGGGGCGCCACTGAGCACGAAACCCGCGGCCCGGGACGGCACGGTGAAATCCGGTGCCGGCGGCGCGCCCATGTCGGCGGCCTCCGGCGGCACATAATCGGCCTGGATCGGCGCCGCGGCAAAGCCCAGCCTCGCCCGGGTTGGCAGCGCGGGGTGCCCGTCCTGGCTGGGGCCGATGCCGTCGGCGACAGGCCGCGGCGGGAAGTCCGGATCCTGGGCGTCGGCCCGCGGCGGGAAATCCGCGCCGGCGGCCGGTGCGTCGGGGCTGCTGCCGGCCAGCGAGTTCATGTCACCGGGCACCCGGATGCCCGGACCTGGGTCGGGCAGCATGGCGCTGCTCGCCGCCACCGGCAGCGGGCCAAACAGGCGTTCGGGCTCCGGGGCTGGCGCCCATGGTGGCCCGGACGGGCCCGAGGGTTTCCGTGATGAGCCCGCGCCTGCGCGCGGCGGCTTCGGGGCGGGCGCGACGGCCGGCACGGCC
>JBAPYC010000201.1:0-12770 GCA_049284535.1 Streptosporangiaceae bacterium | reverse complement strand
TGTACGCCCAGCGCACCGAGGACGGGCGGATCGCCATCGGCGGGCGCGGCATCCCGTACCGGTTCGGCTCAGCGGTGGACCGCGACGGCGAGATCGCGGGCTGGACCGTGGCCCAGCTCGGCCGGATCCTGCGCCGCATGTTCCCGGCCGCGACCGGGGCGGGCATCGAGCACGCCTGGTCCGGGGTGCTGGGTGTGCCGCGGGACTGGTGCGCCTCGGTCACCCTGGACCGCGCAGCCGGCCTGGGCTGGGCGGGCGGCTACACCGGCCATGGCGTGGCCGCCGCCAACCTGGCCGGCCGGACCCTGGCCGACCTGGTTCGCGGCGTGTCCAGCCCGCTGACCACGCTGCCCTGGGTGGGCTACCCCTGGCGCCAGTGGGAGCCCGAGCCGGCCCGGTGGGCCGGCGTGCATGGCCTCTACGCCCTGTACCGCACGGCCGACCGGCTGGAATCAGCGCGCGGCACCCCGCGCACCTCCTGGCTGGCCCGCGCGGGCGACCTGATCTCCGGCATCCCGCACTGACCCGGGCCCCGGCTCGCGCACTGAACCGCCACGCCGGTCATGCCAAGGTAATTCGAGCGAACGTACTGCATGACGCACTCACGGCGTTCCAGAGCAGTGAAAGTACGCTTTCATGCCGTTGGCGGGCGGCCCGGACGAGCAGGCGGAGCGGCCCAGGACAGATTTAGGGGCGACTCGGACGGGCTGGCGGGGCGGCTCGGGACTGAAGGAGGCAGCGCCCTAAGCTGGCTGTCCTGAGTTCCGACGAGGGAAGGCGGCGCATGGCCGAGCTGCAGGTAATCGCCCGGTACACGATCTCGGCCGGGCACGAGGACGAGGTCCTGGGGCTGCTGGCCCAGGCGGCCGAGGCCGCCCGCACCGAGCCGGGCAATCTCTCGTTCCAGGTCTACCGCGAGGTCGGCAACGACCGCGAGGTGGTGCTGCTCGAGCGCTATGACTCACCGGACGCGTTCGCCGCGCACCGGGAGACGCCGCACTTCAAGGAGCTGGTCCAGGGCAAGATCATCCCGCGGCTGGACAACCGGGTGGTCGAGACCTACAACGTGTCCTCCTGAACCCTGCTCATCCCTGAACCCTGCTCATCCTGATCACTGCTCATCCCTGATCGCCGCTCATTCGGTCCAGTCCAGCTGCGGTTCGGGCACGCCCAGGGCCCGGCCGTGGGCCTGGGCGGCGGCCCGGCCGCCCGCGTCGCCGCGCGGGTAGCGGAAGACCCGGCCCGGGTAGATGACGAACGTCTCCTGGGCCGAGGAGAAGTTCACGTACCAGCCCGGCTGGTCGAGCATGTCCGCGAATTCGCCGGCCAGGCTCTCGGCTGCAGCGTCGTCAGCGTCGAACTCCAGGACCGTCCAGATGCCTGGCTGCCAGGCGGGGACGTCATGAGTGGCAAAGCGGCGGATCTCGCGAACGGTGAGAGTCCCTATTCGGGTCAGGTCGAGCGTGCTCCCGGGGCGCAGGCTCTCGGTGATGAGAGTTCCCCTGATCACGGCGCCAGGTTCTTGGACTGGGTGACCGCGGTGTGGTCCACGGTGAAGCCGGCCCGCTCGTACACGCCGACCGCCCCGGTGGGTGAACCGGCGTCCACCCCCAGCGAGGCCGTGCCGAAGCCCGCGGCCTGGCCGTCGGCCAGGACCCGGGTCAGCAACGACGAGGCCAGCCCGCGCTTGCGGAAGGCCCGGCGGGTGCCGACGATGGCGATATAGAGGTCCCTGACCCCGGTCGCCGCGGCCAGGCCCTCGTACTCGTGGCTGATGATGACGCCGGCCGGCTCGCCGTGGTCGAAGGAGACGAAGCTGAAGGCGGCCCGGAAGGTGTGACTGGCGAGGAAGTGCGCCCAGCTCTCGGCGGAGGTTTCAGTCGAGCCCCAGTGATCCTGGAAGGCCTCGTTGCGCACCAGCAGGGCCTGGCCGGAGCGTTCGGGGGTGAGCGGGAGGATCTCGGCGCCCGCCGGCGGCGGCACCAGCGCGACCTCCGCCGACAGGTCCCGGATCATCGCGTGGAACCAGCGGACGGGCTGGTAGCCGCGCCGGGCGAACAATGCACTCGCCGCGGCGTCGTCGTCCCGGCAGGAGCAGGATAGCGACAGCGGCTGGCCCGGAAAGCGCGCCCGGTGCAGCGGGACGGCCGCCTGCTCGGCCCACTCGAGCAAGGCGGTGCCGATGCCGCGACGGCGGTAATCGGGGTGCACACCACCCATTGAGCGCATGTCGTGCACCGGGTCGGCGGCGCCGCGGGGCATGAGGAGGTCGTAACCGACCATGGTGGCGCCGTCGAAGGCAGCCACCGAGCCGTTTGGGAAGTCCAGGCTCGGATCGGCGAACTCCTCGCGCAGGTCGGCCTCGGTGAAGACGTCCCAGGTCCGGTCGGCGGCCTGGATGGCGGCCAGCAGGCGGGCCCACTCCCCGGCGTCGCCAGGCTCGATCGGGCGCCAGCCGGAGAACTCGTCGCCGCTCATTGGCACATCCTCGGCTGGCCGCCCGCCGGGCGCAATTGAATTACCAGGTGATCTGACCGGGCGATCACTTCAGGTTCGCCGGCCACTTCGGATTCGCCGGCCACTTCGGGTTCACTGTCACTTCAGGTTCGGCGCTCACTCAGGTTTACTGCGCAGACGCAGAACTCGTTGCCCTCCGGGTCGGTCATGACCACGTAGTCGTCATCCGGGTCGTGATGCTCACGCACCACCTTCGCCCCGAGCCCGGCCAGCCGCCGCACCTCGGCGCCCTGGTCGTCGGTGTAGAGGTCCAGGTGCATCTGGTCCCGGGCCGTCACGGGGGTCTGCGCCAGCTGGAGGGAGAGGTTGACGCGCTCCCCGCGCAGCACCCGGAAGTCGTCCTCGTCACCGGCAGACGAAGGGGCCAGGCCGAGGGCCTGGCCCCAGAAACTCGTCATGAGCTTGATGTCGGCGCAGTTGATAACCGTGCTGCCCAGCCGGATTGCCATGCACGTAGCTTGTCACGCCACGCGGGCCGTACCGGGCGGGCGCCCCAGCTAGTAGATGTTCTTGATCTTGCTGCGCTTGGTGACCTGGCCCTTGCTGTTCACGGTGAACTCCGAGACACGCAGGTGGCTGGTGTAGCGCAGGGTCATGCTGCGGCAAATGGTCTGGTGGTAGCCGAGGGATACCGCGCCCACCTCGCTCGAGCTCTTGCGGCTGGCGTTCAGGGCCTCGACGTCGGCGGCCGCGGCGAAGTTGGAGCGGGCGGTGTCCTTGGCGCACACGTTGACCTTCACACCCCGGCTGGACTTGCTGTAGGTGCCCCAGGCGGACACGCCGGACAGGTGCGGGAAGGAGAGCTTGTGGGTGCCGGATTGCATGACGGCGGCGGATGCCGGCAGTGCGCTGAGGGTGACCATCGCCGCGGAAGCGGTGATGAGGGAAATTCGGCGCAACATGGAAATCCTGTACCTCCGTGGTCGGCTGAAGGAAAGCACGCACGCTAGCAGGGGCCCGTGACCTGGGCAACGAGGTGCACCAAAACCGGGCGTGTCCATCCCGAGACAATGCGTGAAACCAGTGACAGGGGGCACGCTGTCCGCCCGTTCGGCCCATAAATTGGCCATTACTCTCTTATTTGCCTGGTGGTTCAGCGCGCTCATCCGGCTCATGGTGCTGGCCGGCCGCGACTGCATGCGCAGGAAGGAGTCCTGAGGTGGCAGGTGAGCAGACAGCCCTGGTCACCGGGGCGGCGCCGGCGGGGGGAGCTGGCTGGTGACCGAGCTGCGGATCGTGCACACCGCCGACCTGGAGCCCTCCCTGCGGACCGCCATGCGGGCGCTGCTGTACGCGACCTTCGACCGGTTCACCGAGGATGCCCTCGACCACGCGCTGGGCGGCCTGCACGCGCTGGTGCTGGACGGCGGCGAGCTGGTCGGGCACGCCAGCGTGGTGCAGCGGCGCCTGCTGCACGGCGGCCGGGCCCTGCGTACCGGCTACATCGAGGCCGTGGCCGTACGGGCCGACCAGCGGCGCCGGGGGCACGGGGCCGCGATGATGGCCGAGCTGGAACGGGTGGTGCGGTCCGCCTATCAGCTCGGCGCGCTCGGGGCCAGTCCCGCGGGTGCCCGGCTGTACGCCGCGCGCGGGTGGCAGCTGTGGCGCGGGCCGTCGTCGGCGCTGACCCCGGACGGGATCCGGCGCACCAAGGACAAGGACGGCGCCATCTGGGTGCTGCCGGTCTCCGAGCCAGTGGACACCTCCGGCGAGCTGATTGCGGACTGGCGGGCCGGCGCGTTGTGGTGACGCCTGGCCGGTGGCTGATGCGTCACCGCCAGGCACAGTCCCGCCAGGTCAGTTCTCACGCAGGCCGAGCAGGCCGGCGCAGATCTTCTCCACGGCGCCGGGCACGGCCGGATCCCGGTGCAGGTGCGGGGTGCGGGCGGTGTCGTTGGCCACGGACAGCGCGGCATGCACCCGGATCCTGGCTACCGTGGGGTCCAGCCGCGGCTGGTCCAGACGCAGCAGGCAGGCCCATTCGCTGACGAAATCCCGCTGGGCCCGGCGGGCCGCGTGCCGCTCATCGTCGGGCAGGTGGTCGATGTCGGTGATCAGCAGCCCGATGAGCTCGTGGTGGGTATGGCTGAGCGTCACATAAGAGCGCACCAGCCTGCGCAGCGCGTCGGCGGCGTCGGTGGCCAGCCGGTAGGCGGTGGCCACATCCATGGCCAGGGCGGCCGCACCCGCCGCAGCTGGTGATCAGCAGGTCCAGCTTGATGGGCCAGTGGTTGTAGACGCTGGGCCCGCTGATGCCGGCCGCCTTCCCGATGTCCTCGATGCTGACCTGCGTGTACCCATGCGCGGCAAAATTAGCTGTTGTTCACAGTGACTGTTGCCGATAGCATAGTGGCCATGGAGATGGCACGGCCGACGGATGCCCTGGCGGGCGACGCTGGTTTCCTGCTGTCCCGGGTGGGAACCGCGGTTCAGGCCGGTTTCAAGGAGGTCCTCGGCGCCTGGCAGATCCGGCCGCTGCACTTCCTCATCCTGATTGCCCTGAGCGCCCGTGAGAGCGCCTCCCAGCAGGAGCTGTGCCGGGCCTTGCGGGTCGACAGCGGCAACATGGTGGAGCTGATCGACACGCTGGAGAAGCTGGGCTATGCCGGGCGCCGCCGCGATCCCGGCGACCGGCGGCGGTACCTGGTCGCCCTGACCGGCGAGGGCCGGACGGCGCACGCCGCCATGACGGCGGCGGTCGACCGCTACACCAGGCGGTTTATGGAGCCGCTTGACCCAGCCGAGCAGACGGCCCTCGTCGCGGCCCTGAGAAAGCTCTATGTCACCACCGGCGAGGGGCAGGGACGGCCTTTTCAGCTGGAACCCGCGACCACGAAAGCAAGAGAGGAATAGCCATGATCGAGCCGCTGCCGCTGTCTGCCGTGCCGGCGTCGCAACTGCAGCCCGGAGAACGGCTGCGCGCATCCGACGCCGACCGGGAACGCACCGTCGAAGACCTGGCCAGCGCGGCGGCCGAGGGCCGTCTCACGCTGGAGGAGTATTCCGAGCGGAGCGGGTCGGCCCTGAAGGCCCGTACCGTCGGCGAGCTGGCCGCGCTGACGGCCGACGTGCCGACCTCGCCCGTCCGTGACGTCGGCGGCCCACCCGACGAGGAAATCACCGCAATACTCGGCAACGAGTCGCGGAAAGGGGCCTGGGTCGTGCCGCCGCATCTGGTCGTCCGCTCGGTGCTGGGCGACTGTCACCTGGAGATGCAGCACGCGGTCATCCGCCAGGAGGTGACCACCGTCGACGCCACGGCCCGGTTCGGGTCGATCACCATCTGGGTACCCGACGGCATCGACGTCCGGCTGAGCGGCCGGACCGTGCTCAGCGCCAAGTCATCGGAGCTGCGCGGTGAGCCCCGTCCGGGAGCGCCGATCCTGGTCGTGCGCTGCGATCTGTTCTGCGGCGCGGTCAACGTGCGCAGGCCGGCCTTCGCCATGGCGCTGCGGGCACGAATCTGACACTGACCTGACCCGGCGGGGGCGCCACGGGGGAAATACGTCAGGGCCGGCCCGTGCGGGCCGGCCCTGACGGTGTGACGGTGTCATCAGACCAGATCGAACCCGTCGGCGTTCATCACCCTGGTTCACGCCGCGGCACCCGGCCCATGAGGTAGAACTCCTCGTTCGGCATGGTCTTGGTCAGGTGCGCCAGCCGGTTCGACATGGCGAAGAACGCACTGATCGAGCCGACGTCCCAGATGTCGTCGTCGGTCAGGCCATGTGCGCGCAGCGAACCCAGGACCTCGTCGTTCACCGTCCACGGCTCGACCGCCAGCTTGACGGCGACCTCGAGGATGGCGCGCTGGCGGTCGTCGAGCTCGGCGCTGCGCCAGTCGGTGGCTACCTGGTCGGCGATCCGGGGGTTGCGCAGCCTGATACGGGCGATCGCGCCGTGAGCCACCACGCAGTACAGACAGTGGTTCTCCGCGCTGGTGGCCACCACGATCAGTTCCCGGTCGCCTTTGCTGAGCGCAGGCGTCTCCTTGTCCATGAGCGCGTCGTGGTAGGCGAAGAACGCACGCCATTCGGCCGGCCGCCGGGCCAGGGTCAGGAAGATGTTCGGGACGAAGCCGGACTTCTCCTCGACCTCCTTGAGGCGGGACCGCAGGTCGTCGGGTATTTCCTCAAGGGATGGCACGTCGAACATGCTCTCCACCCTAACTCCCGGTCAGCCAGCCGGTTCAGGTGACTTTGCGCAGCGTCACGTCCATCGACGCGGTCCAGCTCACGCCGTCCGCGCTGGACTCGTGGTGCGCCACCTGGGTCAGGCCGCCATCGGTCAGCGTGACGGTGCAGCGGGTCCGGTCCCCGATCCATCTGATCACGTCGCCCTCGACCTCCATCCGGGAGCGGTGCACGTTGCCGAAGCTGTCGTAAAAGGTGGAACCGTACGCCTCGCCGTCAACGCCGATGATCTCAACGCCGCCGACGGACGTCTCGCCGATCTTCCCGAAGGCCGAGTGCACGACGAAGAACCCGCCGGGCGCCCATTCGTAGACATCGCTGGTGAGGATCGGGACCGGCGGGGCCTCCCCGGTCCCAGTCGTGTGCCCTTCGTTGATCCAGTTGCCGATGAGCACCACGAGCGCCTGGTGGCGGCCGTCGCGGGCGGGAGCTGTCCGGTCGGTGTGCTGGATCCCGGCAGCGACGCTGACGACGCGAGCGGACCTGGTGGTATCGGACATCGGGACTCCTTCGCAAGGCTCTGGTGGGACGATCTCAGCACATAGTCGGAGCCGCCAGGACTGCCTCGACATCGGCTAGCACCTGGCCGGGCCTAGCGGGCTGGCTGAGCGCTTCGCTCAGCCCGGCGATCTGGATTTCGCGGGCGGTCAGCTGCCCAGGACTTCCCGTCTTACGGCTGTGGGCGCGTGCACCGGTGGACCGGAGCGAGCGCTCCCATTGGAGCACCGAAACGGCACCTTTACCGTGAGCGGTAACGTAGTGGCGATCTCGCGTATGGTGTGACCCGGTTACGGGGGCGGCCGGCGGCAATCCTGGGTGAGGGAGAAGATAACCGGCATATGACACACCTCGATACGACCAAGCCCAGCATCGCCCGGATCTACGACTACTGGCTCGGCGGCAAGGACAACTTTGCCGCCGACCGGGCCGCAGCCGAGGCGGTGCGGCAGCAGCGTCCCGACATCACGGATCTGGTGCTGGAGAACAAGCAATTCCTGACCCGCGCCGTCACCTACGTGGCGCAGCAAGGGATCCGGCAGTTTCTCGACGTCGGTTCGGGCCTGCCGACCTCACCGGTGCGCGCTCAGGCGCTGCTGGCTCACGGCAGCAGTCAGGTGATGGTGGCCGAAGGAGACATGCTCGACCCTCAGGGCGTTCTGTCCAGCGCGGCGCTTCAGGCGGCCGGGTTCAGCCTCGATGCTCCGGTATGTGTCATGCTCGGCTGTGTGCTCCATTTCCTGGAGTACGGTACGGCTCATCGGGTGGCGAGCGGTTTCATCGAGGCGCTGGCCCCGGGCTCGTTCGCCATCGTCTCCCTGGGCCGCGGCGATGATGAGGTCGGCGAGGACTTCGCCAGCACGTACAACGCCCAGCATGGCAGCCGGGTGTACAACTTCACCCGCGAGGAAGTCGCAGCTTTGTTCAGCGGGGTGGACATCGTGCCTCCGGGCATCGTGCCCGCCCCGGCGTGGCGGCCTGAAGGGCCGCAAACCTCACAGGCCAAAGATCGCAAGGCCATGATCCTGGCGGGAGTTGGCCGCCGGGTGTGAGGCTTTGCTGCCCGCGCCCGGCACCGCCTCAGCGACCCGGTACAGCCGGCAGTGGTCCGGTACCCCCGGTGAGGTGAACTAGGGAGGTTCTCTAGGGATTTCGCTCTCGGCTCGAGCAATAGTGGTTCTACAGCACAGACCACTGAGCTGAGTTAAGGAGATCCCGAGATGGGCAGCCAGTACACCACCCCGAAACCGGCGGTCCGCCATGGCGCGGTCACCGCCGTCGTCTGCATCGCGCTTGCCGCAGTCGTGGCCGCGATGTCGTCGCTGAACGTCGCCATTCCCTCCATCGCCAGGTCCACCCACGCCTCGCAGACGGAACTGGCATGGATCATCGACGCCTATTCCCTGGTCTTCGCCGCTCTGCTGCTGCCCGCCGGGGCGCTGGGAGACCGGTTCGGCCGCCGCCGCGCCCTGCTGGCCGGACTTACGATTTTCGGCGCCGGCTCGGCCATCGCGATGACGGTGAGCGGCGCCAGCCAGCTGATCGCCCTGCGTACCGTGATCGGGCTCGGCGCCGCGCTGGTCATGCCCGCCACCTTGTCGACCATCACCGGGACATTCCCGCCGGCCAAGCGCACCAAGGCGGTCAGCGTCTGGGCCGCGGTCGCTGGCGGTGCCGCCGTCCTCGGCGTGCTGTGCGCAGGCGCGCTGCTGGAGTTCTTCTCCTGGCGGTCGGTCTTCGGCCTCAACGTCGCCATCGCGGCCGTCGCGATCATCGGCACCGTGCTGTTCGTGCCGGAGTCAGCTGACCGCGCCGCGCCCCGGCTGGACCTCGGCGGCGCCGCCCTGTCCGTCGTCGCTCTGGTCGCCTTGGTCTACTCGGTCATCCAGGCCCCCACCGCCGGGTGGCTGTCCGTTCAGACGCTGGCCGGCATCGGCCTCGGCCTGGTTGTCCTGGCTGGTTTTATCGCCTACGAGCTCCGGCAGCGCACCCCGATGCTGGACCCGCGGATGTTCGGTCACCGTGCTCTGAGCGCGGGCAGCCTGTCGATCTTCGTGCAGTTCTTCGCCTTCTACGGCTTCATCTTCCTGATCCTGCAGTACCTGCAGATCCTCCGGGGTGACTCCGCCCTGATCGCCGCGGTCAGCATGCTGCCCATGGCCGCCACGATGATGCCGACCGCGCGGCTCGCCCCCGCGCTGGCGGCCCGGGTCGGCTCCCGCCGGACGTGCGCGGGCGGCCTTGTCCTGATCGCCTGCGCGCTGGCCGTCATCGCTCACGTCAGCCACACCAGCCCGTACTGGCTGCTGGCCACCGGGCTGCTCATCCTCGGGGTCGGGATGGGCTGCGCCATGACCCCGGCCACCAGCGCGATCACCTCCGCGCTGCCCGCGCAGAAGCAGGGTGTGGCCTCCGCGGTCAACGACCTGTCCCGCGAGGTCGGCGGCGCCCTCGGCATCGCCGTCATCGGCAGCGTCATGACCGCCGTCTACCGGTCCCACCTCACGGTTCCCGGCGTCCCGGCCGCCGTGCTCGGCCAGGCCAGGGACTCCGTGGCCGTCGCCGCCCACCTCGGTGGCCCGGTCGCCGCGCAGGCTGACACCGCGTTCATCGACGGCATCCACATCGCCCTGTACACCGCCGCCGGTGCCGCCGCCCTCGCCGCCGTCGTGGTCTTCGGGATGCTGTCCCGCCACACCGGCAAGCCCGGCGCGGCCCAGGCCGGCCACGACACCGATGACCTAGCCGCCCGCAAGGTCGAGGTGAGCGCCTGATCTGGAGTTCATGACCACGCACCTGGTGCTCCACGGCCGCGGGCAACCCACCCCGCAGCCGTGGAGCTCAGTGCGGGTAAGACGCGCCGAGCTGACCAGAACCGGCGCTCAGCCCTGCCCGGATACCCAGGCGTGGAACTGCGCGATGTGATGCTCGCTCGGGACCAGGACACCGCCATCCCGGTAAGCCCGTGAGCCCATCGACAGCTGGGTCAGCTCGCACGCCTCGAAGTCCTGCCGGTTGACCCGGTCGAAGAGCTCAACCGAGGGCGCCACGTCCTGCCCGGCCTCGATAACGGCGGGATCGAAGAGCCAGTCGCAGATCACCGTGGTCTGATCCGCGGCGAGCGGGAACATCCGGTGCACGATCACGTGGTCCGGGACGAGGTTGAGGAACACCTGCGGCCGGATGGTGACCGCGAAATACCGGCGGTCCTGCTCGGGTGAGACGTCGGGAAGGCGGCCGAAACCGCCGTCGCCGGTCACGGTGAACGCCTGCGCTCCGTCGGCGAAGGCGGCGCCGTGGCCGACGTAGTACTGGGCCGCAAAGCCACGCGCGAACTCCGGCAGGACCCGGGTGAGCTCGGGGTGGATGGTGGCGCAGTGGTAGCACTCCATGAAGTTCTCGACGATCAGCTTCCAGTTCGCCGCCACCTCATACGTGATCCGCCGGCCGACCGTCAGCTCCTCCGCCCGGTACCGCTCGATCGCGGCCGGATCCCCGAGCCGCCCGGTCACCGCGCCGATCACGGTGTCCTCGAACGAGGGCGGCTCATCCGCCACGCAGATCCAGGCGTACCCCAGCCACTCCCGCAGCCCCACCTGGATCAGCCCGTAGGCGTCCCGGTCGATATCGGCCATCTGGGCGAGGTTGGGCGCGGCCACCAGGCGCCCCTGCAGGTCGTATGTCCAGGCGTGATAGCTGCAGCGCAGGTTCCGCCTGATCTGGCCCGACTCCGCGGCGCACAGCCGGGCGCCACGATGCCGGCATACGTTGAGGAACGCGCGCAGGGCGCCGTCATGACCGCGGACGATCAGGACGCTCTCCCGGCCGGCCTGCACGACGCGGAATGAGCCCGCCGGCCCGATCTCGGCGGTCCGCAGGGTGCAGAACCATAGCCGCTCGAAGATCGTCTCCTGCTCGCGGCCGAACACCGCAGGGTCGGTATAGAAGCGTCCGGGCAGCGTTCTGCGCAGGCTCCCGCCGGCATCCGGGGACTCCGGCGCGGTCATCTCCATGGCAAGTCTCCCTCGGCCGGACATCACCCGGGGCGCCGGGCTCCCTGTTACGACACCCCAGCCTGAACTGGGATGAACCGTCCGCAGCGGCAGTATACGGACGATTTTGTCATCCTGGCTGTGACGCCCGGGCATGAGCGCCGCGGCGAGGTCCGGGACGCTGATCGGGCCGGCTGCCTTCAGGGCGGTCAGCGGTGAGTGGCATCCTCGCCGCATGACTGCGGACGCCTATTCCCTGGAACCGGTCGAGACGCTGAGCCCGGCGGCGATGGCCGAGCTGCTGCGGATCTACGAGGAGGGTTTCCCGCCGCACGAGCGGGCCGAGTTCGGGTCCATCACCACGGCGCGGCGGGAAGACGAGCTGGCCCTGGCGCTGGTCAGCGACGGTCAGCCATCCGGCTTCGCCATGCTCCGCCCGCTCGGCAGCACGGGCTGGATCTACCTGCGTTATCTCGTGGTCGATGGCGCCCGCCGCAGCCAGGGCCTGGGCGGGCGGCTATGGGAGCAGCTGACCGCACGGTTCGGCCACGCGGGGTACACGCTGCTGGTCTTCGACGTCGAGGATCCGGAGGAGCCTGGCTGCGAACCGGATCAGGCCGAGCTCCGGCGGCGGCGGATCCGGTTCTACCAGCGGCACGGCGCGAGCCTGCTGCCGGTGAGCGGATACTGCACGCCGGAAGTCGCGCCCGGGACCTCGGGCTGGTTCCCGATGCTGCTGATGACCGCCCCGCTGGCCGGCCGCCCGGCGGCGCCGGAACCCGGCCAGGCCGGTGCCATCGTGGAGGCGGTCTACCGGTTCCGCTGGCAGCTGGAGGCCGGCCAGTTCCCCGCGGTCAGCCTGCACCCGGGCGATCCGGCGGGGAACCCTGAGCCCCGGAGCTGAAGCCCGCCGATATGGTGCTCGCTAGGGACCAGGCGGAAAGGAGCTGAGGTGGCCGTCGACTTCGAGCTGGCAGAATCTGTCGCCCGCATCTACCTGAACCGCCCGCACCGCCTCAACGCGGTCGTGCCGGAACTCACCGATGCCCTGGTCAGGGCACTCGCCCGGGCCGGGCAGGAGGGGGCGCGGGTAGTCGTGCTGGCCGGGCGCGGCCGGGCATTCTGCTCCGGTCACGACCTGAAGGAACAGCTGCCACCGGAGACGGTGCTGGCGACGCGGCTGCGCGTCGATCAGATCCAGGACGTGACCCGGGCGATCCGGCGGTTCCCCGGTCCGGTCATCGCGGCCGTGCACGGCTACGCCCTGGGGGCCGGATGCGAGTTCGCGCTCGGTTGTGACCTGGTCGTCGCGGGCGAGGACGCCCAGTTCGGCTTCCCGGAAGTGTCGGTCGGGCTGAGCGTGACGGGCGGCATTTCCCGGCTGCTTCCGCTGCTGGTCGGCCCGGTCCGGGCCAAGGAACTGCTGCTGCTCGGCGACCGGTTCACCGCGGCCCGCGCCCTGGAGCTTGGGCTGGTGAACCGGGTCACGGCGGCGGGCCAGCACGAGCAGGCCGCGGCCGAGATGGCGGCGCGGCTGCGGGACCAGCCGGCCCTGTCCCTGGCCCTGGCC
>JBAPYC010000200.1:0-6495 GCA_049284535.1 Streptosporangiaceae bacterium | reverse complement strand
TCCGGGGCCAGGTGGATGTTGAGGTTATCCCAGATCCAGATCACGGGTGCGCCCAGCTGGCGGTGCGCGGCGATGATCAGGTCCCGGTAATCGGCCCAGGTGAACCCCTTCGGCTCGCCCTTGCGGTGGCGGTGCACCCGCAGCTTATAGAACAGGTGCGGCCGGTCCCCGGGCCGGTAGCACGCCACCCCGGCGATACTGACCCGGCCGCCGCCCGCGCCCCGCACCTTCACAATGGGCCGGGCGCCGCGCGGCGCCCAGGTGCGGCCCTTCGGCGGCCTCAGCCCCTGGCCTGCCTCGTCCTCGAAGCAGACGTAGGCGCCCAGGTCGCGCGCCGTGCTTTTATATCAGGCCACACCTCTGCCTTCCACACCGCGACCGCCTCGTCATCGCGTTCCATCGCCTGGCGCACCGGCACCTGGGCCGACCAGCCGTGCCGGCGCATCAGCTTCGAGGTGCCCTCGACGGTGTACCCGACGTGGAACAGCTTGCCGATCATCGTCTTGATCCGGCCCAGCGTCCACCGCTGGTCGCTCGCGAACCCGTGCGCCAGCGGCCCTTTCCGCAGTTCCAGCTCGAGCCGGGCCCACTGCTGCGGGCTCAGCCGCTCCCGCGACACCGGCCCCCTGGACCGCAGCGCCTCGTCCCCGCCGTCCTGCCAGGCCCGGCGCCACCGCCGCACCGAACCTTCCGTGACCCGCAGGTCATCCGCGATCTCGCCAATCGCGTCGCCGCGGGCGAACCGCCCGGCGGCCTCCATCCGCAGCCGCTCCCGCCGCTGCTGCTCGGCGGGCGTATACCCGCCCCGTTGCGCATACCGCATACCTCGGTCATATGCCCGCAAGCAACCGACGTCACAACCCGGTTACGCTGCCACCTGGGACCTTTGCGTGCCGGTGGGTTTCCAGCCTGGCCCAGGCAAGCACCCCGCCAGCGTCGTCAGCGGGGCGCGCGCCCAGGTACTGAAGTCAGCCGTGCTGGAGCTGGCGGATCATTTGCTTGATCTTGGACAGCTCGGCCATGATCGCATCGAACTGGGCGTCGGGCATCCGGCCATTTTCATGGCCCTCGGTCCAGTACAGCGTCGCCTCGGCCAGCTTCAGCGTCCAGAATCGCTTCTGCGGCCCAGCACCTTCCGGTACATCGAACAGCAGCTGCCTGGCCATCGCTGGGAACCAGCTGTAGCTGCTGGTCTCATTGATGACCAGCGCGACCAGGCCCACCGGCCTGCCGTGTTCTACCTCGAAGGTCGCGATGTGAAAGAGGGCGTGAGACAGGCCCTTGTAACTGCCGCCGTCGTTCCACCCCAGGCTGCCGTCCGGGTCCAGTTCCTCGGCCAGGGCCTTGTCGTTGACGGTCTGGCCCCCGGTACGCATCCGGCTGATGAGCCAGGGGCGCAGAAGGTCGCTCTCAGCAGGTCGGAGCTTGAGCATTGATCTTCCTCCCTTGGGAGAAGCCCCGTGGGGCTGCTGGCTGTGTGCCAGATGACAGCAAGTCTATGTGCCAGCTCGCCCGGCAGACGATCAAGCAGAACGAGTACGGCAACGGGGGGGCGCACAACCGCTCGCACGCACGACCATAGACAACGCTGGCTACCCGATCTCTACGAGTTCATTCTGGTTAGCAACCTCGTGGATGACCCAGAGCTGCGATTCACGCCCTCGGGCCAGCCCGTGGCGAACTTCCGGGTAGCCAGCACCCCGCGCTACCGGGACAACGCCGACCCGCCACTGCGGGCGGTGCTAGCGGGCGGCGCTGGCGGGCGGGGCGTGTCACCGATATGTCAGCGGCGGCGTGACGGTGTCAGCGTGCTGTCCGGGCCGCGTCAGGGCCGGGCGGCACGGTAGTGGCATGACTTACTCAATCGTTGCCGAAGGGCTGGTCAAGCGGTTCGGCGAGACCGTCGCACTCGACGGGATCGACCTGGCCGTGCGGACCGGCTCGGTGTTCGGCCTTCTGGGCCCCAACGGGGCAGGCAAGACGACAGCGGTGCGGATCCTCGCCACGCTGCTGCGGCCCGACGGCGGCCACGCCGAGGTCTGCGGCCATGACGTGGTGAGTCACGCCCATTAGGTACGGCAGCTCAGCGGGCTGACCGGACAGTACGCGTCGGTGGACGAGCAGCTCACCGGCCTGGAGAACCTCCAGCTCATCGGGCGGCTGACCGGCCAGTCCCGCCCCGAGGCGAAGGCCCGGGCGCGGGAGCTGCTGGCCGCCTTCCGGCTGGAGGACGCGGGCGACCGCCCGGCCGGGACCTACTCCGGCGGCATGCGGCGGCGGCTCGACCTGGCTGCCAGCCTGGTCAGCCGGCCACGGGTCCTCTACCTGGACGAGCCCACGACCGGCCTGGACCCGCGCAGCCGTAACGAGATGTGGGACGTGGTGCGCGGCCTGGCCGCGACCGGGGTCACCGTCCTGCTCACCACGCAGTACCTGGAAGAAGCCGACCAGCTGGCCGACGACCTCGCGGTGGTCGACCACGGCACGGTGATTGCGACCGGCACGCCGGAGGAGCTCAAGGCCCGGACCGGCGCGCGGACGCTATCCGTACGGCCGGCCCGCCCGACCGACGTGCCCGCGGTGGTGGGTGTGGTGGCCGGGTTCGGCGCGGCCGAGCCGGAGATCCGCAACACCACGGTGACCGTGCCGGTCACCGACGAGGACGTGCTGCCCGCGGTCATGCGGCGCTTCGAGGACGCGGGCGTCCAGGTCGCCGAGCTGAACCTGCGCGGCTCCAGCCTGGACGAGGTGTTCCTGTCGCTGACCGGCCGCCGGACCGAGGACGAGGAAAGCTCGCAGGAGCTGGCAGGAAGTGCGGCATGAGCCCCAGCATGGAAAGCGCAGTCACCCAGAGCGCGGTCATGGATATGACGGTTGCGGCTAGCACAATGGCGCTGGCGCCACGGGTCGGACCGCTGCAGGGACTGCGCCAGACGTTCTCGCTGAGCTGGCGCACGCTGGTCCAGATCAAGCACAACCCGGCCGAGCTGATCGACTTCAGCATCCAGCCGCTCATGTTCCTGCTGCTGTTCACGTACGTCTTCGGCGGTGCCATCGGGGGCTCGCCGAAGGCGTACCTGATGTTCGCCCTGCCGGGCATCATGGTGCAGAACGCCCTGTTCGCCACGCTGAACACGGCCACCGGCCTGTCCACCGACCTGGAGAAGGGATTCTTCGACCGGCTGCGGTCGCTGCCGATCGCCCGGTTCGCGCCGCTGGCCGGCCGGATGCTGGCCGACATCGCCAAGCAGGCCTGGGCCCTGGTCATGCTGCTGGGGGTGGGGCTCATCCTCGGGTTCCGGGTCGGCACCAGCCCGCTGGGCGTGCTGGCCGCGTTCGGCCTGGTCCTGGTGGTCACGCTGGCCCTGTCCTGGGCCCTGGTCCTGGTCGGCATGCTGGCTGCCAACCCGGAGAAGGTGCAGATCTTCGGCTTCGTGGTGCTGTTCCCGCTCACCTTCATCAGCGACGCGTTCGTCCGCACCGCGTCCATGCCGGGCTGGCTGCAGGCCTTCTCCAAGGCCAATCCGGTGTCGATCCTGGCCGACGCGATGCGCGGGCTGATGGTGTCCGGCCCGGCCGCCACGCCGGTGGTCGAGTCACTGCTGTGGGCCGTCGGCTTCACCGTCGTGTTCGCGCCGCTGGCGGTGCGGGCCTTCAAGCGCCAGGTGTGACCGTGACCAGGCGGCCAGCGTGTCCAGGGTGACACGCTGGCCGCGCTGGTGCGCGGTGCCGAACCGGGTGTCGCCGAGCGCGGACCGGGCCTGCTCAGTCACCCGGTCCTCGTCAACGGCCGAACGGTCTGGTGCTCCCCGGATCCCCGAGGTGGCTCCGATCAGCTCGGCGGCGCTCTCCGGGTCGTCTTCGCGCAGCGCGAGGTCGGCGAACCCGATCATCGCGTTCGCGATCACCGGTGCGTCCGAGGCCGTCAGGGCGACCTCCAGCGCCTGCGCATGCCAGCGGCGGGCCGTGTCCAGGTCGCCATCCTGGGCGGCCAGGTAACCGAGCCCGGTGGCGGCGGTGGCCCGGATCTGCTGGGAGATGTCGGCCGGGCCGCCCAGGTCCACGGCACGGAGCAGGGCGGGCCGGGCCCGCTCCGGGTCACCTTCCAGCCGGGCCAGGTCGCCGGCGGTATAGGCGGCCAGGGCCAGGACCTCGGGGAGACCGATACGTTCGGCGTCACGTTCGGCCCGGGCCAGCTCGTCGCCAGCGCGGTCGCGCTCGCCCAGCAGCCAGAGCTCCCGCGCCATGAACAACCGGAAGTGAACCTCATCCTCGACGCTGCCCAGGGCCGCGGTGAACTCGGCGGCCTGACGGTAGTGCTCGACCGAGGCCGCGTGCTCACCCTGCCAGCCTTCCAGCATGGCCAGGCCGCTGAGCGCGACCGCCTGGGCCCACCGCTCCCCCAGCTCGGCCAGGACGGCCGCCGCGGCCCGGAAGTCCGCCTCCGCCTGGTCGCGGTTCTGTCCCAGGTTGAGGGTGGTGTGCGCGCGCAGGGACTGGGCCATGGCGTTCACCCAGGGATCGGCGTCGGCGATGGCCTCATCGAACACGTCGGGCCGGATAATGCCATGGCCGGCCTGAAATGAGCCGAACAGCGCGCTGAACGGGGCGATCAGCGGCATGAGCGGGGTGACCGGGTCCGTGATGCGGGGGGCGAGCTCGGCGGCCCGGGCGAACCAGGCCGCCCCGAGGTCCCGCAGCGGGGTGTCGATGGACAGCAGGGCACCCATCACGCAGGCCAGGCCCAGCCGCTCGATATCCCGCGGACCGGAGCCGGCGAGATCGTCGGCTCCCGGCATGCCGACCGCCTCGGCCATCAGCTCGCTGCCCTCGATCTTCATGCTGCGCAGCGACGAGTACCAGCCGAGCGAGGCGGCCAGTCCCACGGCGGTCCGGGCGTCGCCGGCCGCGACCGCCCCGCGCAGGGCGGCGCGCAGGTTGTCCTGGTCGTCGGCGAGGCGGCGGAGCCAGTCGAGCTGTTCGGCGGCGCGCAGGTGCTTCTCGCTGTCCTCGGCCAGCTGCAGGAAGTACCGCCCGTGCGCCTGGCGCAGCGCTTCGGCCTCCCCGGCCCCCTCCAGCCGCTCGGCGCCGTAGGCCCGGATGATTTCCAGCATCCGGTACCGCACCCCGTCCGGGCCGCGCCGCACGGTCAGCAGCGACTTGTCCGCCAGCGCGGTCACCAGATCCTCGACCTGGGCCGAGCTCAAGCCACCAGATCCGGGGCCGGCGCAGACCTGCACGGCCGCCTCCAGTGTGGCGCCACCGGCGAACACCGAGAACCGCCGCCACAGCATCCGCTCGGCGTCATCGAGCAGCTCCCAGCTCCAGTCCACGACGGCACGCAAGGTCTGGTGCCGGGGCATCGCGGTCCGGCTACCGCTGCTCAGCAGCTGGAACCGGTCATCCAGCCGGGCCGCCACCTGCTCCGGCGTCATGGCCCGCATCCGGGCCGCAGCCAGCTCGATGGCCAGCGGCATCCCGTCCAGGGCGCGGCAGATCCGGGCGACCGCGGGTGCGTTGGCCGGGGTGACCCCGAAACCGGGGAACACGGCCCGGGCTCGCTGGGTGAACAGCCGGACCGAGGCGTACTCCTCGAGACCGGCAGTGGCGTTACGCGGGGCAGGCCAGGCCGCCCGTTCGGCCGTCATGGCCGTTGCGGCGGGATCCGGCGGCAACGTCAGCGGGCCCACGGCCCACAGCGCTTCCCCGGTGATGTTCAGCGGCTCCCGGCTGGTGGCCAGGATGCGCACCTGCGGGCAGGCGCCCAGCACCCGGTCGGCCAGCGCGGCGGCCGCTGCCACCAGATGCTCGCAATTGTCCAGGACCAGCAGGGCCTGCCGTCCGGCCAGCGCGGACACCAGCCGGCCCAGCGTGTCGGCCTGTTCCTCGCCCGGCTGCCACCCGCCCAGCGGCCGGGAGGCCGAGATCAGCGTCTGCTCACGCAGGCCAAGCGCGCTCAGCACGGCCGACGGCACCTCGGCCGGGTCGCTGACCGGCGCCAGCTCGACCAGCCACACACCGTCGCAGGTGGCATCCAGCTCAGCCCGGGCCGCCTCGACGGCCAGCCGGGTCTTGCCCGCCCCGCCCGGGCCGGTCAGCGTGACCAGGCGGTACGCACCGAGCACCCCGGCCACCTCGGCCAGCTCGTCGTCGCGGCCGACAAAGCTGGTGAGTTCGGTGCGCAGGTTGGTCCGGGTCTCCGCTGCGGAGTTCCGCGGCGGAGCGGCCACCGGGGTCTGCTCCCGCAGCAGTTCTAGGTGCAGTGCGGCCAGTCCGGCTGACGGATCCACCCCCAGCTGGTCGGCTAGCCGTTCCCTGACCTGCTCGTAGACCTCCAGGGCGGCGTCCCGCCGCCCCGTGGCCTGCAGCGCGCGCATCAGCCGCGCGGCCAGCGGCTCGCGCGTGGGGGTACGCGATGACCAGGCCTTCCAGCTCGGCTACCAGGCCGGTGGTGGCGCCGCGACGCAGGTCTGCGTCGATCCGGTTCTCCAGGGC
>JBAPYC010000199.1:0-2432 GCA_049284535.1 Streptosporangiaceae bacterium | reverse complement strand
GCACGCCGGTGGGCCGCCCAGCCTGATCGCGCTCAATCCGACCGTCATCTGGGTCCGGCGTCCGCTCGTCGATCCCGGCCACCGCCAGCGCGGCCGTGTTCACCCAGGCACTGTGATGATCCCGGTTGGGCAGGAACGCGGGCCGCCCGCCGGTCACCGCGTCCAGGTCGGCCGCGATCGGCAGGCCGCCGGGGAACGCCGACATGGTCCACCCGCCGCCCAGCACCCAGGCCCGGGGATCCAGCGACTCGCAGTACTCGGCCACCGCCGCCACGCACTCCGCCCGCGACCGCAATCCGACCAGGTTGCACCGCAGGCTCTCCAGCCCGCCGCTGACCGGATGCACATGCGCGTCGCCGAACGCGGGCAGCGCCAGCCGCCCGCGCAGGTCGATCACGCGGGTCCGGCGGCCGGTCAGCTCCCGGATCTCCTCATCGCTCCCCAGGGCCTGGATCATCCCGCCGCGCACCGCCATCGCGCGGGCGAACCCGCTCGGATGCGCGGGCGTGCGGATCTTCCCGCCGGCGAAGACAAGGTCAGCCTCGGTCCCGTTCACGGCTCCACCCTAAAGGCCGCCCCGCCGCCGTCGCCGATCATGTGGTCCCATGGGGATATGAAGGTACGGATAGGCATTTCCCCGGGCCCGGCCGGCGTGCCCGCCCAGTTCGCCGACACGGTCGATGCGCTCGAGGAGTCCGGGGTGGACTCGCTGTGGCTCCCCGAGATGGTGTACTCCTCGCTGGTCGAGCCGATGACCGGCCTGGCCTTCGCGCTGTCCAGGACCCGCCGGCTCAAGGTCGGCACCGGCGTCACCGTGCTGCCCGGCCGCAACCCGGTCCTGGTCGCCAAGCAGCTGGCCTCGCTGGCCGGCCTGGCCCCCGGCCGCGTCCTGCCCGTATTCGGACTGCAGCCCGCCCAGCCGGCCGAACGCGACCTGTTCGAAGTCCCGCCCGGCCAGCGCGCCGCCGTCTTCGACGAGGCGCTGAGGTTGATCCGCCGCCTGCTCACCGAGGAGACGGTCAGCTTCGAAGGCCAGTTCTTCTCCGTGACCGGCGCCCACATCGGCCCGCTCCCGGCCAAGCCGCTGGACATCTGGCTGGGCGGCTCGGCCCCGGGCGGGCTGAGGCGGGTGGGCCGGCTGGCCGACGGCTGGCTCGGCTCCCTCATGACGCCGAACGAAGCGGGCGAAGCCGTCACGCTCATCAACGATGCTGCCACAGCGGCCGGACGCGAGGTCGAGCAGGACCACTTCGGGCTCAGTGTGCCCGTCGCCTTCGACGGCGTCCCGCCCGCCCTGGCCGCTTCGATCCGCCGCCGTCGCCCCGACGCGGATCCGCAGTCCTTGGTCCCGCAGGGCTGGGACGGCGCCCGCCGCCTGCTCGAGCAGTACGTGGCGGTCGGCCTGACCAAGTTCGTGATCCGCCCGGCCGTCCCGCCCCCCAGCTTCGCCGCCTTCCTCGACGACTTCGTCCGCGAACTCCTCCCCCTCCAGAACTAGCCCCCGAGACCTGACTCCCGGCCCGGCTTGCGGTGCATCCGGTAGTGCAGGACCAGGAACGGCAAGCCGAACACCCAGAACGAGTGCTCGGCCCGGACCTGCCCGTCGGTCACGTACACCTCGAGCCGCTCGGCGAACCCGCGCACCACGGCCGTCGTCAGCTCGGCGGTTCCCCGGCTGGCAGAGGTGTCGATGTAGGTCAGGTAGTGCCCGGGCTGGTCCAGATCGCTGCGGCTGTCCAGGATCAGCCCGCCGTCCGGCCGGAGCGCCGGCGCCAGCGTGGCCGTGAAGCTGGCCTGCGGCAGCGGGAACCCCACGCTCACGTAGCCCCGGCCCTGGTGCCGGTAGGTGGTGTAGATGCCCACGTAGATGGGTGCCCCGGTGTCCGCGTCCGAGCGGATCCACCCCCGCACCGTGATCGCCCCACCGTCCACGCTCGAGATGGTGTCGATCCGGCTGCGCACCCCGTGCTGGGCCTCGCGCTGGCTCATCGGCACGCTGGCCTGCCCGAGCGGCCGGGCCAGCAGGGTCCGGTAGAGCAGGTACCCCGGGAGCACCCACGGCCGCCACTCCGGCACGATGTCCAGCGCGAACCGGGTGGTGTGCTCGTAGAACTCGCGCACCAGCGGGTCCACCCCGGCTGGGTCGAACGACGGCCCGGCCAGCTCGTCCAGGGACGCCACGATGCCGACGTCGGCCACGTCGGCGTGGTACGTCCCGCCCAGCTCGGCGGCGAGCGCCCGCACGTAGTCGGTGCCCACGTACCGGGTCTGGCTGGCCCGCGGCACCACGAACGGCACGTCCTGCGGCGCCACCCGCTCGGCCAGCAGGCTCACCTGCGGATCGCGGAACACCAGCGCCGACGTCACCCGGAAACCCACCACCCCAGCCACCGCCGCGACCGACGCCGACGCCCTCCCGCGCAGGCCCAGCC
>JBAPYC010000198.1:0-6134 GCA_049284535.1 Streptosporangiaceae bacterium | reverse complement strand
GCTCGCCGTCGTCCCACTAGCAACGACAGAACCCAGCCCCGCTGCCCCGGCGCCGCAGAGGAAAGGACCGTGCTGATCATGAGCGATACACGGACACTGGTCACCGGCCGCGGCCTGGTCGAGTCGCCTCGCTGGCACGACGGCCGGCTCTATTTCTCGGACTGGTCGGCGGGCGAGGTGCTGTCCGTTGACCTGGCGGGGCACGGCGAGGTGGTCGCCCGGGTCCGGTCGCTGCCGCTGTGCACGGCCTGGCTGCCGGACGGCCGGCTGGTCATCGTCTCGTCTCCCGACGGCCGCCTGCTCCGCCGTGAACCCGACGGCTCGCTGGTCACGCACGCGGACCTCGGCCAGGCTGGCTGGAACGACATCGTGGCCGACGGGCGCGGGAACATCTACGTCAACCGGGCCGGCTTCGACCCGACCTCGGGGGAGGAGGTCAAGCCGGGCTTTGTTTTCCTTATCCGCCCGGACGGCTCGGTCCGCCAGGTCGCCGACGACATCCTGTTCCCCAACGGCATGGCCGTGACCGCCGGCAACGCCACCTTGATCGTGGCGGATTCCTACCGTCACCAGCTGGTGGGCTTCGACATCGGCGCCGACGGCAGCCTGTCCGGCCGCCGGGTCTGGGCCGACCTGGGCGAGGGCGCCGCCCCCGACGGCATCTGTGCCGACGAGCAGGACGCGATCTGGTTTGCCGAGGTCCCCGGCAAGCGATGCGTCCGCGTGGCCGAGGGCGGCCAGGTGCTCGACAGCATCGCCCTGGACCGTGGCGGGTTCGCCTGCGTCCTCGGCGGTCCGGATCGCCGGACCCTGTTCATCGTGACCGCCGAGTGGCAGGCTATGACCGGCCCGGAGCTAGTAACCCCCGCCAGCGGGCAGGTCCTGGCCACCGAGGTCGACGTCCCCGGCGCCGGCTGGCCCTAGGATCGCGGGTACCCGGATCGGCCTCTCGCCCTGAGGCGGCGGTGCAGGAGTCAGCCGCCTTGCTTAGGGGAGCGGGCCCGCTTGCGCAGTGACAGGCGGGTCACCGTGAGCAGGACACCCAGGGCCAGCGCGACCAGGCCGGCCACCTGCCCGGTCAGTGCTGGGCTGCCCTGGCCGAAAGCGGAGGAGTCGGCCACCGGCTGGGTTATCCCGGTGCTGGCCTGCGGGTGCAGACCCGGCGACGGGTCAGGCGTCGAGGACGGGACAATCGCGGGGAACAGGCCCGAAGCGTTGCTCGCACCGATGAGCTGCCCGGTCGGGGAGCTGATGGCGGGCGCGGACGCCGCGCCGAGCGGCAGGGCGTTCTCAGCCGGGGTGATAGCCGTGGATTTGGCTGGCGTGGCCGAGGCCGGCGGGGAGGTCGCCGCGGTCACGCCAACGGTCTCGGTCGCCGCGGGCGGCGTCCAGGCGGCCGTCGTGGTGACGCTGGCCGTCGCGGTCAGCTTCACCGACGTGACCGAGGAGGCGCCGGACGCAACCGGAACCTGCGCGTCAACGGACACGGCCTTCGTGTCAGCCACCGAGCCGACCGCGCACTTCGCCGTCCCGTCGCCGGTGCCGCAGCCGGTTGTGAATGTGGGCTTCACGCTCGATGGCTGCGTGCCGAGCGCGATGGACACGCCCGAGGCCGACCCGTTCTCGGTCGAGACCTGCACGGTGAAGGAGGCGTTCTGACCGCGCTTGATGCTGGTCTGGGAGCGCTGGACCGTCACGCATAGTTCGGTCTTAGCGGGAGTGGTGGACGTCGCGCTGGCGCTTGGACTGGCGGCGATGAAGCTGTCGAGCGACGCCGTGGTCCGGGCTGAGGCCGGGGAGGTCGTCGAGGAGGCCGGGGTCACGGACCCGGACTGGGACGACGGGCTCGATCCCGGAGCCGAGCTCGATGCCGATCCTGAAGCCGAGCTTGATGCCGATCCTGACCCGGACGGCGAGGCCGGGGTCTTGCTCGGGCTGGTCGTGGCTGATGCGCTCGCCGAACGCGTCGGCGATGGGGACGACGACGGCGATGTGGACGACGACGGCGACGTGGAAGGCGACGGTGATGTGGAAGGCGACGGTGATGAAGACGGCGACGGTTTCGGGGTTGATGCGACCGGGAGCAGCTGGCAGCTGGTGTCGGCGCTCGCGCCCGCACCGGAGGCGGCAGTGGTACTGGCGGAGACGGTCGCGCTCGCCGGGGTGGACCGGCTGGCCGAAGCGCTCCCGCTTACGGAAGCGGACGCCGGGGCGGAGGCACTCGCGGTTGCCGACGTACTCGGGCTGGGCGTGGCCGCGGTCGCGGCGAGAACGCCGGCCCGTGCGGTTGCCGGCAGGAGGGCCAGCACACCCAGCACAAGGAAGCTGGCGGCCAGCCAGCTAAGTACCGGAACGCGCCCGCGCGTCACACGCATCTGAAGGCCCCGTCGTCTTCGCTGCTCGTCACGGTTGTGGGTTCGTTGAGGACTGGATACCGGATTGGTTTTGACGAGACATATCCACTGGTGGCGGATATGTCGGCGTTAGCGCCCGGGCACCTCCGCCGGGCGGCGGTTCGGTCACATTGATGTGACGATCACTGCCCCAAGATCGGTTCCGCAAAACAGCCACAAACTGCATACCTGGCAAACTTTGTCCCGTTCCCGGCATCAGTCGCGCAGGACGCAGCGGCCGAAGATATGACGTGAAGCGGCATATGCCGCATACCGGTTCGAGTCTTCCGCGCTGCCGCGCCTGGCCCGCCCCGGGCGGACCCGGGCGTTGCTCGGCACGTTAGCCTGCTGAGAAAGCCGCCTGGGTTCCTGGCTGAGGGGATCGCCTAGATGGACGCCAAGGGCCTCGACACGCTGCTGGTAGTGGTGCTGATAGCCGCGCTGGCACCGATCGTGTGCTCCGCGCTTCCCCGGGCGCGCGTCCCCCAGGTAGTCGTCTTGATCCTGTGCGGCGTCCTGATCGGCTCGCAAGGCCTGGGGCTCGCCGACACCGCCAGCATCAAGCTGCTTTCCAACGTGGGGCTGGGATTCCTGTTCCTGCTCGCCGGATACGAGCTCGACCCGCTGCTGCTGCGCGAGCAGGCCGGCAAACTGGCCATCACAGGCTGGGGTGCTCAGTGCCGTCATCGCGGTGGGGGCCGTGGCAGCTTTCGGCTCGCTCGGCTATGTGCATGACTTCGTGCCGATCGGGCTGGCCTTCACGACCACCGCGCTAGGTACCTTGCTGCCCATCCTGCACGACAACAACATGCTCTCCGGCCAGTTCGGCCGGCTCGTCCTGGCGGCCGGAGCCGTTGGCGAGCTATTTCCTATCCTGGCGATCTCGCTTTTCCTCACTGACCGGGGCGAGTTCGTCGCGCTTATCTCGATCGCGGCCGTCTGCCTGGCGGCGATCCTGCTTACTGTGCTGCCCCGGGTCATCGGGGAGGCCAAGCTCCGCGCGGTCGTCGAACAGGGCCGGCGGGCGACCGCGCAGACGACCCTGCGGCTGTCCATCGTCCTGCTCTTGCTGCTTCTCTCGCTGCTCAGCATTTTGGCCTGGATGCGGTGCTGGGTGCGCTGCTCGCCGGGATGGTACTGCGCACCTGGACGCGCCGCATGGACGTGGACGTTGTCCCGCTGGAGGAAAAGCTCGACGCCGTGGGCTACGGCTTCTTCATTCCCATTTTCTTTGTCACCTCGGGCATGACACTGGATATCCAGTCCATCGTGAAGAATCCGCTGCGGCTGGTGGTTTTCTTCGTCCTTCTGCTGGTGGTCCGCGGGCTTCCCAGCCTTCTGGTCTACCGGAACGTCCTGCCGGTACGGCAACGGGCCGAGATGACGTTCATCACGGCCACGACCATGCCGCTGCTGATCGCGCTGGCCGAGATCGGCCTCAGTGACGGTGTCATGATCCCGGCCAATGCCGCGGCCATGGTGGGCGCCGGCGTGCTCTCCGTGCTGGTCTTCCCCTCGATCGCGGCTGCCCTGGCAGGGCGCGACCGCCCCGCCTCCGGCCCGGCCGCAGAGGAGGTTGTTGTGGTGACTGAGGCTCGTGAGGTCGGAGAGCCGGATGAGGGCGGTGTGGCTACAGCTGATTAGGTCTCGAAGACGGCGCTGCTGACCACAAGCCGGGGCATGAGGTACGCCGCCATCGTCCTGGAGTAGCTGCCCGTCAGGTGATGGCTGTCGAAGACGAGGACGTTGCCGACGACCGCCCGGCATCTGGCCTGACCGCAGATCAAGTCGTTCATGTTGGCTTCCTTGACCTAGCCGGCCATGTCCCGGGTGGCGTAGGCGGCGGGGGGATCCTGCACGATCGCCTTGGCCACTCCGTGTGACTCGGATCACGGTGAGAAACGGCATGACGGGACGTTCGGGGGCATTTTCGGTTGAGGGCAATGCAAATGGCCCCCCGGCGCGACGCGGTTGTCTCGCAACATCTTGTCCAGATCCGCGCCGCCTCCGCACTCTTCGCCGCTGCGCCGGTGTATCGGCACCGGTCGCCGGTCTACGCACATCCCCGGTACCCGACCAAGGTAGATATTGCTTTCCCCTCTCATTTCCGTGTGGCTTTCAATCGCCCGCACCTGGCCGTCCACCGTCCGCCGCTTCGCCCGGCCCCGGTCCTTCGACTTTCACTGGCCCGTCGCGTTCCGCTGGCCCGGGCTCGCCCAGCACGGCCGACCCCTGCTGGCAGTCCTGTACGGGCTGATCGGCCGCTGGCCGCGCCTGACCCTGGCCGTGGTGGCCGCCGCGGTCACCACGGTCGTCGCCACATCGGTCGCCGCGCCCTCCGCGCCGGGTCTGCCGGCGAAGGCCACGCTGCATCACACCGTCCAGCCGCACAAGCAGAAACCTGCCTCCAAGCCCCAACCCCAGCCACGCCAGTCGGCCCCGGCCAAGCCGTATTACATCTACGACTCCGTGACGCCGAAGGACATCCCGGCCGAGCACCCCACGGTGGCTACCTACATCAACGGCCTTTACAAGGCCTCTCAATCAGACGTGGCCGGTCGCCACAAGGTCATCTGGATCGACACTACCGGCGGCGACCCTTCCGCCGCAGACGTCCTTGACGTCGAGCCCGGTGACGCCACGCCGGCCACCGCTGCCCACTGGGCTTACCAGCGGCTCCACCACGACCCGAACGCCCAGTGCTGCATCTACACCATGCGTTCCCTGTGGCCCGCTGTGCGCGCCTCGATCCACCAGCTCCCGTCCGGCATGGGCGACCACGTGCAGTGGTGGATCGCTGACCCCACGGGCCATCCGCACGTCGTCCCGGGCTCCGACGCCACCCAGTGGTACTGGGGCCGCAACTTCGACATCAGCACTGCCAACCCTGGCTTCTGATTGCTGGCCTTCCGGAACCCGCTCCGCGTCGCAGGGTCAGTCCTGGCCGGCGTCCCTGGCCCGCCGGGCTGGATTACGTCCGCGCCGGGTTCTTGTCGTGCTCCCGCGGAGGGTCGGCCGGGCGGTCATGCGCGGCGTATTCTCGCTGTCTTGTCCGTGGTGTGCGCCACCAGTGCCGCGGTCGCTACTTGCTCAGCTGCCCTCCGATCTTCGCCAGCCGGGCCAGGGCGGGCCGGGACACGACGGCTGCGATCGTCGTGCAGCGCCACGGTCAGCTCCTCAACACCGTCCAGCGGGGTGTCGTCGCCTGCGTACAGGAGGATGGCCCGGTAGTCCTCGGCCGAGACAGCTTGGCCGGGAGCTCGATCTGGCCGCATCCGCAAGGACCAGCGCGGCGATCCGGCCGCCAAGGGGCCGCCCTGTGAGCAGCCTCAAGCGGGCCTCGCCTGCGAAGGATCGCTCAAGCTCGTGACCACGGTGGCCTCGGCCGCGCTGATGCAGGCGCCAGGACGGCACAAGTGCGCTAAGCTCTCCAGCGCTGATGATGTAAGCGTCACTCTTGGTCATGCCAGCGGAGAGGCTCCGGTAGCATCGGTGTGCACGGCCTGAGGGCTGAGCGGGTGACCGCACAGCCTCGGGTCATACAAGTGAAAATAGGCCCCGTTAGCTCAGTCGGCAGAGCGTCTCCATGGTAAGGAGAAGGTCTACGGTTCGATTCCGTAACGGGGCTCCAGCTCAAAGCTGTTTTTCGAACATCGGGTTTCATGATCAAGTGACTAACCAAGTGATGCGGCACCAGCTGGCGATAGGCACAGCGCGGCGTATCCAGACGCCGGTGCCCTC
>JBAPYC010000197.1:0-6665 GCA_049284535.1 Streptosporangiaceae bacterium | reverse complement strand
CGCCCTCCTCCTGGCCGCCCTCCTCCTGGCCGCCCTCCTCCTGGCGGCCCGCCGTCCCGGAGCCCCGGAGACCGCCCAGCACGGGAAGTGGCCGGGAGCACGAGCTCGAAGGTGCTGCCTGCGCCGGGCGCACTGCGCACGTTCACCTCGCCGGCGTGGCCGAGCGCGACCGCGCGGACCATGGGCAGCCCGAGCCCGGTACCACGGGGCCCGCCCCGGGCCGGGCCGGTCCGGAATCGCTCGAAGATGTGATCGATCTCGGACGCCGAGATGCCCTCGCCGGAGTCCTCGACGATCAGCCGGGCCGCCGCTGCAGCGTCGTCACTGGTGACCGAGAGCCTGATCAAGTCGCCGGGGCCGGTGTGCTGCACGGCGTTTTCCAGCAGGGCATCCACAGCCAGACCGAGGCGCTCCCGGTCGGCAGGCACAGTCACCGCGTCAAGCCGTCCGGTCACCCAGGCCCGGCGCGCGGTGGGCTGCCAGCGCCGCAGCGCATCGATGAGAAAGCTGTCGAGCGCGACCGGTTCCAGGAAAAGGAATTCAGGATCCTGTGACGCGGCGATCAGCAGCAGGCGCTCACTGAGGCTCTTCAGCCGGGTCAGCTCGCCGACTACCACACAGATGTCCTGCTCCTCGCGGTGGCCGGCCAGCTCGGACGCCAGCAGTTCGGCGTGGCCCAGCGCGATGGTGATCGGGGTCCGCAACTGGTGCGCGGCGTCCTGGAGGAAGGCGCGCTGGTGCGCCAGCAGCTGACCGCTCTCCTCGTTGGCCGGGCCGTCGTTTCTGGTCACGGCGGACCGGCCCAGATCCTGGTGCCGCACCAGGACCAGGCCGGAGGCCAGGAGCAGTCCGAGCCAGACCGGGCAGAACATGACGTCCCGCCGGCCAAAGGTCAGCAGAGCGGCCAGCCCCGTCAGGCCCGTCAGGGCGAGCAGCCCGGACAGGATGCACACCGGGCTGGCCCAGGATGGCGCCTCGCGGGTGGCGGCGCTAGGACGCAAGCTGGTAGCCCGCACCGCGCACCGTCCTGATCCGTGTGAAGCCGAGCTTCGAGCGGAGCCGCCGCACGCAGACGTCGACCACGTTGGATCCCGGGTCAAAGTCGTAACCCCAGATCGACGCGAGCAGCTGATCCTTTGGCACCGGCTCGCCGGCGTGCTCCATGAGTTCCCTGAGCAGCAGGAACTCAAGCCTGGTCAGGGTAATGGGGCCCTGCCCCGTATCGGCCAGCATCCGGCCCACGTCCAGACGCAGCTCTCCGGACCGCAGGACCTCGTGGCGGGGATCGCCGCGCAGCCGGACCCGCACCCGGGCGAGCAGTTCCTCCAGCGCGAACGGCTTGGTCAGGTAGTCGTGCGCACCCAGATCCAGGCAGGCGGCCTTCGTCGTGGCATCGTCCACGCAGGACAGCACCAGCACAGGCTGATCTGGGCGCGCCCGGAGCAGCAAGGCCAGTACCGCGCGCCCGTCCATGTCCGGCATGACGAGGTCTAGGATGACCAGGCCGAATTCGTCCGTGCTGGCCAGCCGGACGGCCTCCTCGCCACTGGACGCGCAGGCAATCGCATAGCCGGCCCCCACGAGGGCCCGGCTGATGAAGCTCCTGATGCGCGGCTCGTCGTCGACAACAAGGATGCCCGGGCCTGTTCGGGGACGAGCCGATCCAGCTACGCTCATGCAGGCACTTCACTTCGCACCTGGCCACACCCCAAGGTGGGTGTGGCGTCCGGCCCCCACGGTCACGCATCTGTTTCAAAATTGTCTTTCAGACGACGACGATCTACTCATTTCGGTCGCCGAGTCAAGCTTCGTGACCTGAATGCAATCCGTTGCAAACAGCGGCCGGCGGCCCGGGGCCGGCCTCGTTCTGTGCACCGCGCTCTTGCGCAGGCCTTTTACCGAAAGCGACGAGCTGGACGGCCGGTAGCGACGGAATCGGTTGTCCGGCTAGCGAACAATGACAATTTCGTCATGTTGAGGCCTGCTTCTTGCCGTCCCGGCCGCGCCGGCGCCAAGCTCTGGACTCGTAGTTGATCTTCCGGGTCACCGGGCCCGTAACCAAGCGTGCCCAGGGTCAGGGTTTCACGAGCAGGAGTGAGGTGGTGGCTGGTGTCTCTGCCGGCCCGGCTGGCGACCCTGACTGTGGCGTTCCTCGCCGTGGTCGGCGGCGTCATCTTCGTCGTGGCCCATTACCTGCTGGGCGGCCCGCCGACGGTGGACTTCACGGCGTCGGGCGGCCAGGTCAACGTGGTCATGCAGACGGACGCATCGTCGAGCCCGACGTCGGTGCCAGACCATCCGACGTGGGTCAGCTACTTCATCAAGAGCCCCGCCACCGGGGACTGGGTACACACCACGCTGTTCCAGGTCCCCGCGCGCACCCGCGTGCACATGACGATCCTCGGCTATGACGGCTCGACGCCGGTCCGTAATCAGGTCTGGGGCCAGGTCACCGGGACGGTCGGCGGTGTCGCGTACTACGGCGGCAAGCCGGTGAAGACGGTCAACGGCTGGAACGGTCCGTACCTGATCCAACACACGTTTGCGATCCCCGGCCTGAACCTCAACGTGCCGGTCCAGGCAGGACCCGGCACCTGCTCCACCGGGCCCTGCACGAACAATGCGCACTCGACGACGACGTTCAGCTTCGACACGCCCGCCCAGACGGGCGCCTACCGATGGCAGTGCTTCGTGCCCTGCGGGCTCTCATACCTGGATGGCAACGGCGGTCCCATGCAGACGATCGGTTACATGATGGGCAACATGCAGGTGGTCTCGTAATGGCCGCGGCGGATGCTGTGGCGGGGGGCCGGCGGCGCGAGCCGAACCACGGACTGCGGATCTTCCTGATCTGGCTGCCGATCGCCCTGGCGGCGGACCTGATCATCTGGTTCGTCTGGGGACCGCACATGCCGCCGGGCGACCTGTCCACGTCCGCGGCCAGCCAGCAGTTCGACATCAACGTGATGGCGGTGATGGCCGCTCCGGTCATGGCCTTCGTGCTCACCTACGGTGTCTATGCCCTCATCGTGTGGCGGCACCGGGAGGGGGACGACGAGGACGGCCCGCCGATCCACGGCAGCACCCGGATCTCGGTCACCTGGATCGGGGTCACGTCCGCGATCGTGCTGGGCCTTTTCGTGTTCGGCACGGTGCAGCTCGTGGCGCCGGCCGGGGCGGGCGCCGGCGAGGGGAACACGCCGATCTGGAAACCCGGCGGCGGCACCATCCTGCAGGTGCAGGTCATCGCCCAGCAGTGGCGGTTCACCTACCGTTACCCGCAGTTCGGCGGGTTCGAGACGACCAGCCTGATACTGCCCGTCGGTCAGAACGTCCAGTTCAACGTCACCTCGCTGGACGTTATCCACAGCTTCTGGGCCTACCAGCTCGGCGTGAAGGCGGACGCGAACCCGGGCGTGAACAACGTGGCCTACACCAAGCCCGAGCACACCGGCAATATCGAGGTGCGCTGCGTCGAGCTGTGCGGTCTCTGGCACGCCGACATGACGACCGCGGGCCAGGTGGTCAGCATGTCCGCCTTCAACGCCTGGGCGGCTTCGACCAGGGTCCAGCTCGCCGCCCTGACCAAAAACCTCCCGCCCTACTCGCTGACCTATGACCCGAACCTGGTCCCGCAGCTCGGCAAGGCGTTCCAGCAGGCCGGGCTGACCGGCGCGGGCGGTGGCTACTACGGCCCCCAGTACCCGGTGCAGCCGTGAGCAGGCGGCAGGCAGGCCATGAACCCGCTGACGTCACCAACGCCCATGACCCCTCAGCCCCTTTCGTAAAGAGGTAACCGGATGGCCATCGATATCCAGCCGGACAAGCCCCAGCAGCCGGGCGGCCATGCGCCAGGCGGCCGGGAGCCAGAGCCAGGTGCCCCGCGCGCCTGGTGGCGGCGCCCGGCTATCCATACCGGGATCATCGGCGGGGTGCTCGGCTACTTCGTGGGCCACTGGCTGGGCAACCTCATCGCCAGCGGCTACAGCCAGGTCCAGAACTCCGGCCAGAACGACTTCGCCATCATTCTCGGCTACGTGCTCGGGACGGTCGGCTGGCTGGCCGGGCTGGGTGTGTTCAACGACCTGCTGGCGCAGATGCTCGGCCGGCCGGTGCACGCCGACGCGGAGGCGCAGGCGGCCACCGCCGGCACGGCCCGGTTCTTCCGGTACTCGCTGGACCACAAGGTCGTCGGCATCCAGTACCTGGTCGGGATGATCGGCTACTTCCTGACCGGCGGCCTGCTGGCCATGGCGATCCGGACCGAACTGCTGTCGCCCTCCTACCACGTCTTCAGCTCCGCGACCTACACCGCGATCGTCGGCGAGCACGGCACCATGATGATGATGATGATGAGTTCGGTCATCCTCGGGCCGCTCGGCAACTACCTGGTGCCGCTGATGATCGGCTCCAAGCGGATGGCGTTCCCGCGGATCGAGGCGCTGTCCTTCTGGCTGACCCCGGCGGCCTACCTCGTGCTGCTGTCCGGCCTCATGTTCGGCGGCTTCCCGTTCGGCTGGACCGGTTACGCTCCCTTGTCGATCCAGGCCACCCAGGGGGCGGACAGTTACGCGGTCGCGTTCGGGCTCATGGGGATCTCGCTGATCCTGCTCTCCTTCAACCTCATCGTCACGATCGTCTGCTACCGGGCTCCCGGGATGCGCTGGAGCCGGCTGCCGATCTTCGTCTGGGCGAACCTGACGACCGGGTTCCTGATGCTGCTGGCCGGGCCCGTGCTGGTCGGCGCGATGTACATGCTGATCACCGACCGCACGGTGCAGACCGCGTTCTTCACCGACGACCTGGGCGGCAGCAGCTACCTGTGGCAGAACCTGTTCTGGTTCTTCGGCCATCCAGAGGTGTACATCCTGGCCTTGCCGGGCTTCGGGATCGTGTGCGAGATCCTCCCGGTGTTCTGCCGCAAACCGCTGTTCGGCTACCGCGTCGCGGCGGCGGGGATGGTCGGCGTGACCCTGCTGAGCTTCTTCGTCTGGCAGCACCACCTGTTCGTCAGCGGGATCAACCCGGACATGCGGCCGGTATTCATGCTGACCACAGAGCTGATCTCGATCCCGACCGGCTTCATCTTCCTGGTGGCCATGGGCACCTTCTGGAAGGCGAAGATCCACTTCACCGTGCCGATGCTGTTCGTGATCGGGTTTTTCTTCAACTTCCTGATCGGCGGGATCTCCGGGGTGTTCCTGTCCGACGTGCCCGCGGACACCACCGAGCACGGCACCTTCTTCGTGATGGCGCACTTCCACTACACGATCATGGGCGGCCTGATCTTCGCGTTCATGGGCGGCCTGTACTACTGGCTGCCGAAGATGATGGGCATCCGGCTGAACCAGACGCTGGGCAAGATCCACTTCTGGACGATGTTCGTCTTCTTCAACTCGACGTTCCTGCCCCTGTTCGCGGTGGGCATGGCCGGTCAGCCCCGCCGCGTGTATACCTACGCCCGGAGCCTGACGACACTGAACGACTGGGTCTCGATCTCCTCCTTCCTGCTCGGCGGCTCGATCCTGATCTTCGTGATCAACTTCGTCTACTCGACCGTGATCGCCCGGGTACCGGAGGAGGGCAACCCCTGGCGTTCCCGCGGCCTGGAGTGGCACACGTCATCGCCGCCGGGGCCTGGCAACTTCGCCCATGTGCCTGTAGTTCTTTCCGGTCCCTATGAGTACGGCTTGAAGGACGCACCGCCGGTGGCCGACTTCGATCCGCCGCTGGGCGTGCTCAGCGATGCCTACTCCGGAGCCGGGACCGACGCAGCGGAGGTGCAGCGATGACCGACACGGCCGCCCCGCCGCCGGTCCCCGAAGGTGTGACCCGGGCCTCGGAGGAGGCCGGTTTCTACCACGAAGCGGCGCTGAACGCGACGTGGACCGGGGCTCGGCTGGCCGTGGGCAGCCTCTCCTTCGCCTTCGGCTGCTTCGTGTTCGCCTACTTTTACCTGCGGTCGCTGAATTCACACGGCATGTGGTACCCGCCGGGGTTCAAGGGCCCGCAGGCCTGGGCGGGTGCGGTGATCATGGCGCTGGTGGTGCTCAGCGCGGTGGTCCAGCACGTCGGGCTGGCCCGGATCAAGGCCGGCCGCAAGAGCGCCTGGCAGGGGAGTGCGGTGGTGGCCCTGGCGCTGGGCCTGGCCGCGATCGGGTTGCAGGTCTGGCAATTGATGAACCTGCCCTTCCAGCCCGGCCGGGCCGGTTTCGCCAGCGTCTTCGTGGGCGCCACTCCTGTCTTCCTCATCGTGGCGCTGGCCGGCATGATCTGGCTGGAGACGCTGATCATGCGAGTGCGGGTGATCCCGCAGATCTCCTTCGTGGAGCAGCCGCCGACCTACGCCGAGGCGTTCGCCGTGCAGCGGTTTCAGTCGGCTCTGAGTGCGTTCACGCTGCTCTGGAACTACCTGGCCGTGGTCGCGGTCGTGTTCTGGGTGCTGTTTTATCTGACGGCCTAGGAGGCTGGCGTGCCTGCAGGGATTCTCGCCTCGGTGCCTGACAACACTCAGGGTGGGGCCAATCTGACCTTCTTGTTCCCACTCCTGCTGTTCTGCGTCATCGGGGCGGCTCTGTACATCGTGGTGTTCGCCCGTCCGCACGCCCGGGTCCCGGCGCGCCGCGTCGGCACCATAGCCCACGCCGGGCCGCCCAGCCCCGAGG
>JBAPYC010000196.1:0-1559 GCA_049284535.1 Streptosporangiaceae bacterium | reverse complement strand
GCGCAGCGCACCCACCAGGGCCGCCCGCCAGCGGTCCCGCGGGAAGGCCTGGTAGTCGGCCAGACCCGGCCGCAGCTCGTACCGGTACCGCGGCCGCGGCCGGAGCTGCCGCCGCGCGGCCGCGACGGCCGACGGCAGCTCCGCCACCCGGGTGCCCGAACCTCGCTGGGCCGACACGTAGCCTTCGGTCGCGAGCTGGGAGTAGCTGTCCACCACCACGCCGCGGGACACGCCGAGATCGATGGCCAGGTCCCGGCTGGACGGCAGCACCGAGCCCGGCGCCAGCCGCCCGGACCGGATCGCCGCCCGCAGCGCCTGCTCGAGCTGCCGCCGCATCGGGATCCCGGGCCGGAATTCGATCGCCAGGTCCACGCACCGACGCTACCGCCCGTGGGCCGAAATGGACTCATTTATCCGTGCCCGATTGGACCGGTCAGCTGGCCCCGGCACCGATTACGATGGCGCGCGCCAGCCATTTCACCGGAGCCCAGGCGCCGGTGTGATGCGATAGGGGGCACCATGGGCAGGATCGCCGTGCATGAGTTCGTCACGCTGGACGGGGTATCAAAGAACCCGGCGTGAGCTTCGGCTACCCGTTGATCCCAAGATGGTTCGGGGCCATCGGCGGGATTAGGGGCAGCAGCACGGTGATCCTGCTCGGCAGGCCCGCCTGACTCACTTGCCACGTCCGGCTGCGAAGCCCGTGCGCGTCTCCTACGATTGCTTTCTGTAGGTCATCGATGACTCTACGTGAAAGCGCGGGGAGGGGAACGTGCCACGGACCGGCGTCCGGCGGCTGATAGTGACGGCCGCGACGGCTGCCGCCCTCGTCGCTGTCGTCCTCCTCCTTGGATCCGTCCTCGCCGCCATTACCCCCGGAGCCGGGCCGGCCAGCGCCGCGACCGCGAGCACCATCGGCCCAGCGCAGATCAGCGCCCTCGGGCACCCGGGCCTGTGCTGGCAGGCGTGGGGCAACGGCTCCCCGGTCACGCTGGCCAAATGCGACGCCACCAGCCAGGGCCAGCAGTGGTCGCTGACCCTCGACGGCGTGCTGATGAACGGCAACGGCTACTGCCTGGAGGCCACCGCCGCACGCGGCGCGCCGCTGTACATCGACTTCGCCGGCCAGTGCGGCGGCGGCCGCGGCCAGGTCTGGCGGTACCAGTCCGGCCTGCTGGCCAGCACCCAGACCAGGGCGTGCGCCGGCCTGGGCGGCCCGCTCGAGCCGGGGACCGACATCGTCCGCCGCTCCTGCCCGCCCACAACCACAACGGCCGAACGATCTGCGGTCCCGCGCTGGAGTATCGGTTACAGCGCGGTCAGCGTGACGCCCGGGACCGGGAGCGGCACGGCCGGCGGGACGTTCACCGGCTCGGTCACCGTGGCCAACGCCGCCTCGGCCCAGACGGCGTACGGGGTCACCGTCCGGTTCGCCCTGCCGCCAGGCAGCACCGCTGCGGGCCTGCGCCCAGATGGTGGCACGGCCGGCTGGACGTGTGAGCTTCGCACGGCCAGCTGCACCGGGACCCTCGTCGCCGGGACCTCCGGCCGGATCGGGC
>JBAPYC010000195.1:0-1954 GCA_049284535.1 Streptosporangiaceae bacterium | reverse complement strand
GGTTCGGGCCGCAGGCGCAGGCGCCGGCCGAGCCGCGCCCGGAGCCGCAGTGGCGACCAGGACACCGCCGAGGCGGACGGCGGCCAGCCCGAGGCCCAGGACGGCGACGCCGCCGCGGACGACGGCCAGGCCGACAGCGGCAACGGCCCGTCCGAAGCCAAGCGCTCCCGCTCTCGCAGCCGGCGGTCCCGGGACAGCGGGGCGAAGGACACCACGGCGAAGGACAGCACGGCCCAGGACGGTCCCGGCGCCGATGCCGCGGACGGCCAGACCCCCGTTGCCGCTGACGCGGGCGAGGCTGGCGGGCCGGATGAGGCCGACGCCAGCTTCGCTGACGGCGACGACGACGACTCGACGGGCACCGGCGGTCGCCGCCGCCGGCGCAAGCGCCGCCGCGGTTCGGCCGACGGGTCCGACCCCTCGAGCTCGGACGATCCGCCGGACACGGTGGTTCACGTCCGCGAGCCAAACGCCAGCGACGACGTGCGATCGGTCAAGGGCTCGACCCGTCTGGAGGCCAAGAAGCAGCGCCGCCGCGAGGGCCGGGAGACCGGCCGCCGGCGCCCGCCGATCGTCACCGAGTCCGAGTTCCTGGCCCGGCGCGATTCGGTCGAGCGGTCCATGGTGGTCCGCCAGCGCAACGACCGCACCCAGATCGCCGTCATGGAAGACGGCGTGCTGGTCGAGCACTACGTGAACCGGTCCAGCCACCAGTCCTACGTGGGCAACGTCTACCTGGGCAAGGTCCAGAACGTGCTGCCCTCGATGGAGGCCGCCTTCGTCGACATCGGCAAGGGCCGCAACGCGGTCCTGTACGCCGGCGAGGTGAACTTCGACGTCAGCGGCATGGAGGGCCAGCCCAAGCGGATCGAGTCCGCGCTCAAGGCGGGCCAGTCCGTGATCGTGCAGGTCACCAAGGACCCGGTCGGTCACAAGGGGGCCCGGCTGACCAGCATGGTCAGCCTGCCCGGCCGCTACCTGGTCTACGTGCCGGGCTCGTCCATGACCGGCATCAGCCGCAAGCTCCCGGACACCGAACGCAACCGGCTCAAGCAGATCCTCAAGAAGGTCATGCCCGAGAACGCCGGCGTTATCGTCCGTACCGCGGCTGAGGGCGCGGCCGAGGAAGAGCTGTCCCGCGACGTCACCCGGCTCGCCGCCCAGTGGGAGGCGATCGAGAAGAAGACCAAGACGGCCAGCGCGCCCGCGCTGCTGTACGGCGAGCCCGACCTCACCATCCGCGTGATCCGGGACGTGTTCAACGAGGACTTCGCCAAGCTGGTCGTGTCCGGCGACGAGGCCTGGGATGTGGTCGACGAGTACGTCCAGTACGTCGCCCCGCACCTGGCCGAACGGGTCACCCGCTGGGAGGGCAGCAAGGACGCGTTCGCCGAGTACCGCATCGACGAGCAGCTGGCCAAGGCCCTCGAGCGCAAGGTCTGGCTGCCCAGCGGCGGGTCGCTGGTCATCGACAAAACCGAGGCCATGACGGTCATCGACGTCAACACCGGCAAGTTCACCGGCCAGGGCGGGAACCTGGAGGAGACCGTCACCCGGAACAACCTCGAAGCCGCCGAGGAAATCGTCCGCCAGCTCCGGCTGCGTGACATCGGCGGCATCGTGGTCATCGACTTCATCGACATGGTCCTGGAGAGCAACCGCGACCTGGTCCTGCGCCGCCTGCTCGAGTGCCTGGCCCGGGACCGGACCAAGCACCAGGTGGCCGAGGTGACCTCGCTCGGTCTGGTCCAGATGACCAGGAAGCGCGTCGGCGCCGGCCTGCTCGAGGCGTTCTCCACACCGTGCGAATGCTGCAACGGCCGCGGCGTCATCCTCAATTTTGACGCCGACGCCGACGGCCAGCTCGCCCCGGCTCCGCACACCCACTCCCATGGCCGCGGCAGCGGCAATGGGGGCGGGGGCAACGGAGGCGGCAGCGGCAACGGTGGCAGCC
>JBAPYC010000194.1:0-5408 GCA_049284535.1 Streptosporangiaceae bacterium | reverse complement strand
AAACGGTTCGGCCGGGTCGTCATCGCGGAAGACCTGTCGCTGGCCGTCGGCACTGGCGACACGGTGGGGATCGTGGGGCCGAACGGTGCGGGCAAGACCAGCCTGTTCGGCCTCATCTCCGGGGACCTCGCGCCTGGCGGGGGCGAGATCCGCTTCGCCGGGCGCACGGTCACCGGGCTAGACGCGGCCGCGCGGTGCAGGCTGGGCGTCGGCCGCACCTACCAGGTGCCGCGCCCATTCGGGGACATGACCGTGTTCGAGAACCTCCTGGTCGCAGCGCAGCAGGGGGCCGGGCTGCGCCGCAAGGCCAGCTATGCGGCGGCCTTCGGGGCGCTGGAACGAGCCGGGATGACCGCAGAGGCGAACCTGCCCGCGGCCCGGCTCGGGCTGCTCCAGCGCAAGCGGCTCGAGCTGGCCCGGGCGCTGGCGTCAGCCCCCAAGCTCCTGCTACTCGACGAGGTGGCCGGCGGGCTGACCGACCCGGAGGTCGCCCAGCTGGTCGAGATCGTGCGCGGGATCAACGCCGAGGGTGTCGCGGTGATCTGGATCGAGCACGTGGTGCGCGCGCTGACGGCTACGGTCAGCCGCCTGATCTGCCTGGCCGGCGGGTCGTTCGTCGGCGACGGGGAGCCCGCCGAGGTGCTGGCCACCCCGGCCGTGCGCGAGGTCTTCCTCGGCTCGGCGCTCACCGCCTCGCTCAGCGCCGGCACCCTGACCGCCGAGGTCGGCGAGGGGGAGGAGGAAGGGTGAGCGAGCCCCTACTAGACGTGCGGGAGCTGACCGTGCACCACGGGCAGCTGCGGGCCCTGGACAACATCTCGCTGCGGGTGTACCCGGGCGAGGTGTACGCGATTATCGGGGCGAACGGCGCGGGCAAGTCCACGCTGCTGCGCACGATCGCCGGCCTGCACCAGCCCACCTCGGGCTCGGTAATGTACGACGGCAAGGACGTCACCAAGGTCCGGGCGGAGCGCCGGGCCACTCAGGGCATCGTCTTGGTACCGGAGGGCCGTCGCCTGTTCGGCTCGCTCAGCGTGGAGGAGAACCTCCAGGTCGGCGCGTCGTACGCACGCAAGGGGCCGTGGGCCATCGAGCGCGTCTACGAGCTGTTCGGTTGGATGAAGGACCGCCGTGGCCAGCCCACCGCGCAGCTGTCCGGGGGCGAGCAGCAGGCGGTGGCCATCGGCCGCGCGCTGGTGGCCAATCCGCGGGTCCTGATGCTCGACGAGCTGTCGCTCGGGCTGGCCCCGGTGGTGGTCCAGCGTATTTACGAGATGCTGCCGCAGATCCTGGCGACCGGGCTCACCGTGCTCCTCGTCGAGCAGGACGTCAGCCAGGCCTTGCGGGTGGCCTCCCATCTGCAGTGCCTGCTCGAGGGCCACACCACGCTGGAGGGCCGGCCGTCCGAGGTCACGCCGGAGAAAGTCGAGGCTGCTTACTTCGGCCTTGCCCCGTCCGGGGCCCCAGGGGGGTACGGGGGGGCGGGCAGCCCCCCCGTGAGCGGGGTGGGTCTGGGAGGGGTCGCCCCCTCCGAGGAAGGCAGAGACTTATGGTCTGGGTCAACGACATCATCCAGGGCATCCTGACCGGCGGCCTGTACGCGCTGTTCGCCTGCGGGCTCTCGCTCATGTTCGGGGTCATGAAGGTGGTCAACCTGGCCCACGGCGACCTGGCGATCGTGGGCGCCTATGTGGCGCTCGGGGTGATCGCGGTAACCCACATCCCGGTGCTGTGGTCCTTTGTCATCGTGGTCCCGATCATGGCCGTGCTCGGCTATGCGCTGCAGCGGACCCTGATCCAGGCCGCGCTTGACCGCAGCGTGCTGACGACGCTGCTGGTCACGTTCGGGCTTTCGGTCGTGATCGAGAACGGGCTGCTGCAGTTCATCAACGCCGACAGCCATGCCCTCGGGGTCGGCAACTCCATCATCACCGGATCGTTCTCGATCGGCTCGCAGATCCAGATCGCCTACCTGCTGGTGCTGATCTTCGCGGTGGCCGTGGTGGTGCTGCTCGGCTTGCAATACTTCCTGTCCGCCTCGAGGTACGGCCGGATGATCCGGGCCGTGGCCGACGACCGCGAGGCGGCCCAGCTGTGCGGGGTGGACTACCGGCACGTGTTCGGCATCGCGGCTGCGATCGCCTTCGGCACGGTGGCCCTGTCCGGCATCGCGTACGGTATGTACTCCCAGTTCTCGCCGACCACCGGCACCGACACCATCCTGCTGTTCGCGTTCGCCGCGGTGGTGATCGGCGGCCTTGGCTCGCTGTGGGGCACGCTGCTCGGCGGGGTGATCCTGGGCGTGGCCCAGCAAATCGGCGCCCAGATCAACATCTCCTACGAGGTGCTGGCCGGTTATATCGTCCTGCTCGCGGTGCTGGTCTTCCGGCCCCAGGGCCTGACCGGCCGGAGGGCGTCATCATGACCCTGGCGACGCAAACCGCAGCCCGTTCGGCAGAAAATATCCGGGTCACCCGCTCCCGCCGCAACGTGGCCTGGACGGGTCTGGCTGCCCTCGTGGTCGTTGTGGTGCTGGCGTTCCTCCCGTACATCGTGTACGCCGGCACCACCACCATCTTGCTGCAGGGCTTCGTCGTGCTCACCCTGGCCACCATGTGGAACCTGCTGGCCGGCTACGCCGGCCTGGTCTCGGTCGGCCAGCAGGCATTCGTGGGCCTGGGGGCGTACTTCGTGCTGATCGTGGCCATCAACGGGATCTCGCCGTTCGCCGCCCTGCCGGTGGCCGCCATCGGGTGCGGCGTGGCCGCGATCCCGATGTGGTGGCTGGTCGCCCGGCTGCGCAGCGGGTACTTCGCCATCGGCACCTGGGTGCTGGCGGCCACGATCATGCTCATCGTCGAGCGGTTCTCCTCCATCGGCGGCGGCACCGGCATGCCGATGCCCGGCCTGTCCGGCTATGGCTCGACCCTGCTCATCGCGTATACCTACTGGGCCGGCCTGGCCGTCACCGTCATCGCGCTAGGTGGGAGTTACCTGCTGCTGCGCGGGCGGCTCGGCTTGGTCCTCACCGCCATCAGGGACGACGAGACCGCCGCACGCAGTTCCGGGGCGCGGGTCGGGCTGGCCCGGATGCTGGTGTTCATCATCGCCGGGATCGGCTGCGGCGCGGCCGGCGGGGTGCAGGCGATCAGCCAGCTCGGCGTGCAGCCGGACGCGGCATTCAGCGTGCAGTGGACGGCCGAGATGGCGTTCGCGGTGATCATCGGCGGGCTCGGCACCATCGAGGGCCCCATCCTGGGCACCATCGTGTACCTGGTGCTCCAGCAGACGCTGCAGCACTACAACGCGTGGTACCTGATCGTCCTGGGGCTGGTGGCCATCGTGATCGCGCTGTTCGCACGGCGCGGCCTGTGGGGCCTGATCGACGACCACCTGCATGTGCGGCTCTTCCCGGTCGGGTACTGGCTGTGGGACGCCGACAGCGGCGGCGGGCGGGGCCTGGGCGGGCTCGGCGTGGGCCGGCGGGGGCGCGGCGGCCCGCATAGCTGAGCTGTGTGACTTGATAGGGCTGATGATTTCTCGCTGAGCTGTGATTTCTCGCTGACCTGGGCAGAATGTTCGGGTGCTGCTTACTGAGATCGCTGAGGTGTCGCAGGCCGTGGCCGCCACCAGTGCCCGGCTGGCGAAGATCGAGACGCTGGCCGGGGCGCTGCGCGAGGCTGGTCCGCTCGAGGTCCCGATCGCCGTCGCCTACCTGTCCGGCGAGCTGCCGCAACGGCAGATCGGCGTGGGCTGGGCCACGCTGCGGGACGGCTTCACTCCGGTGGCGGCGCCCACGCTCACCCTCACCGAGGTGGACGCGGGGTTCTCCGCGATCGGGGAGGTGTCCGGCAAGGGTTCGGCGGCCGCGCGCAAGGCGCTAGTCGGCGAGCTGTTCGGCCGGGCCACCGCCGCCGAGCAGGGGTTCCTGATCGGGCTGCTCTCCGGCGAGTTGCGGCAGGGCGCGCTGGAGGGGGTGATGACTGAGGCGGTGGCGAGGGCCGCTTCGGTGCCGGTAGCCGAGGTGCGGCGGGCCATGATGCTGCGCGGCTCGCTCGGCGCGGTGGCGGCGGCTGCGTTGTCGGGCGGGAGCTCGGCGCTGGGTTCGTTCGGCCTGGAGGTGGGGCGGCCGGTCCGGCCGATGCTGGCCTCCAGCGCGCCCAGCATCGCCGACGCCCTGGCCAAGGCGGGGAGCCCGGCCGCGGTGGAGTGGAAGCTGGACGGGATCCGGATCCAGGCCCACGTATCGGGCGGGGAGGTGCGGCTGTTCACCCGGACGCTGGACGACATCACGGCCCGGCTGCCTGAGGTGGTGTCGGCCCTGGCCGGGCTCGGGCTGTCCAGCGCGGTGCTGGACGGGGAGCTGATCGCATTGCGCGAGGACGGCCGGCCGCTGCCGTTCCAGGACACGGCGGCGCGTACCGCCAGCATGGATGTGGGTGCCCGGGCTGGGGCCGGAGCTTTTGCTGGGGCCAGTGGTGCGGCGGCGGTGCCGCTGTCGGTGTTCCTGTTCGACGTGCTGCACCTGGAGGGAGCGGACCTCATCGATGCCGAAGACCAGAAGCGTCATGCCGCGCTGGCCCGGGCGGTGCCGTCCGAGCTGCTCATGCCGCGGCTGGTCACCGACTCGGTGCCCGAGGCGGAGGCGTTCTTCGCCGACGCGCTGGCGCACGGGCACGAGGGGGTCGTGGTCAAGTCCCTCAGCACCGTCTATGCGGCCGGCCGGCGCGGGGCCGGCTGGATCAAGGTCAAGCCCCGGCATACCCTCGACCTGGTCGTGCTGGCGGTCGAGTGGGGACATGGCCGGCGCCGCGGCTGGCTTTCCAACCTTCACCTGGGGGCGCGCGATCCCGCGACCGGCGGTTTCGTGATGCTCGGCAAGACGTTCAAGGGCCTGACGGACGAACTGCTCAGCTGGCAGACCGAGCGGCTGCTGGCCCTGGAGGACCGCCGGGACTCCTACACCGTCTACGTCCGGCCCGAGCTGGTCGTGGAGATCGCCTTCGACGGCGTTCAGCGCAGCCCGCGCTACCCAGCCGGTCTGGCGCTCCGGTTCGCCCGGGTGCTGCGCTACCGCGAGGACAAGAGCGCCGCCGAGGCCGACACGATCGACACCGTGCGTGCGCTCAACCCGGAGTGATCGCGTGCTGCAGTGATGGTGTGCCGCAGGGGCCCGGGAGCTACTTCTTCTTGCGGCGCTTGTCGCCGCCGCGGAAGGCGGCGGGGATGTTGCCCTGGGGCTGGGAGGGGAGCTTGAAGCCGGCCGGGAGGTTCGCCAGCTGGTCGGCGAGGTTCTCCGGCAACCCTTCGGGCAGGGCGCCGGGCAGGCCGCCGAGGTTGCCCAGGCCACCGGCGCCGGGCTGGGCGGGGCCGGTGGCACCGGGCTGGGCTGCGCCCTGGCCCTGGCC
>JBAPYC010000193.1:0-2104 GCA_049284535.1 Streptosporangiaceae bacterium | reverse complement strand
GCCAGCGCGCCCAAGCCAAAGACGGCGGCGTCGAAGGAGAATCCTGGCGTTGGCTCGGCGAGCCGCGCCTCACCGGCCGGCGCGAGCGGGGACAGCAGCGTGGCTACGGCGATCGCGCCCGCAGCGCCGGTGACCGCCGTGGCCAGGGTGCGCAGCATACTGACCGTGGCGAGCTGCCACGGACCCATGCCCAGCGCGGCCAGGGTTGGGTAGTCGGTGCTCTCGGAGGCGGTCTGGCGGGCCATTGCCTGCCCCACCACCGCGACGGCGGCCAGCCCAGTCAGCGCGGCCAGCACCCGCCAGCCGACCGCCTGGGGGTGGATCGAGGAGGTGACCGCGGCCGCGGGCCGGTCGAGATCCTCCACGCCCGCCCCGCTGGCCGCGGCCTCGAACCGGGCGAAGTCGGCTGGCCCGTGACGCAGCCGCACGTAGTAGGCCGGCAGGGCGGGCGTGCCACGGGTCGCCGCCGTGAAGGCCGAGGTCAGGTACAGGTCATAGACGGGCGCCTGCCCGGAGGGGAACTCGCTCTCGGCCGCCACGATGCCCACCACCCGTACCGCGACGGTGGGCCCGGCGGGCTTGGGCGTCTGTCCGCCGGGCAGCGCCTGCATCTCCGCCTGCTCCTGGGACGCGGCCGCCAGCGGCAGGCTGATGACCGTCCCGGGGCGCACGCCGTAGTCGCGCTGAAGGGTGAACGAGGCCAGCGCCTCCACCGGGGACGCCTGGCCGGGCATGCGGCCAGCGACCAGCTTGGTCACCCGGTGCAGGCCGGCCGCTGACAGCTCCCTGACCCCCAGATCGGCTACGTTGATCTGCCGTCCGCAGGAGCAGCGGGGCTGGCCGTAGAAGGGCAGCTGGGCCGGTGTTACCTGCGCGACCTCGGGCAGCCGCGCCAGCTTCGGCAGCGGCTGCGCGGAGTACACGATCGCGTCGTAACCGTGGCTGGCGACATAGCGCGGGAAGGCCGAGTCGGTACGGTCGCCCGCCGCGGTGCCCGCGAGCACGAACCCGCCGGCCACGGCGATGAGCAAGCTGAGCAACAGCCAGGACCGCCAGTAACGGCGCAGCTTGGCGCCGAAGACCACCCAGATTGCTCCCATGTGCACCCTCCCCGCCGCAAGTGTCCCCCGGCGCAAGCACGCGGCGAAAGGATGCTAGCCGCACCTGCCCGGGCAGGTGGTAGCACGACGTCGCGGGACGGGCGCCCACGCCCATCCCGGCCGGGCGCGTTTACGGATCCCAGCTGCGACGCTAGTAGCGCTGTCGATTGGTTCAGCGTGGTGGGCGGCTTGCCACAGGTTGCGTGGTGTTATCTGGTTTTGTCGGTGGGTGGTGGTGTGATGGCGGCATGCCCAGGAAACGTGCCCCGGATGCGCCGCGGGTGGTGTACCGCACCGCGCGGTGCGGGCTGCGCGCTACCCGGGGGCAGCGGCGGCGGCTGTTCGGCCTGCTGCGGTCGGCGGGAGACGTCTGGTGCTGCGTGCTGGAGCTGAACTCCTGGCGGCGGCGCCGCCAGGACGTCCCGCTGGCTGGGTATCAGGAGCTGTGCCGGGAACTGGCCAGGGCAGGCCCGGGCACGTTCGGGGAGCTGGACGTGACCGGCGCCCGGTCGGTGCTGCGCCGGTATTCCGACGCCTGGTTCGCGGCGGCCAGGCGCCGCAAGGGCGGAGACATGTCGGCGAGGTTCCCGCGGCGCAGGCGGGGGCTGATGCCGGTGCGCTGGTATGCGGGGACGTTCGGGCTGGCGGGCCGGGTGCTGCGGCTGCCTGCGGCGCGGGGCTGTCCGCCGGTGGCGGTCCGGCTGGACCGGGACCCGCCGTTCCCGGCGGCCCAGATCCGGTCGGTGACGTTGGGGTGTGACGCGGGCCGGCTGTACCTGGATGTGACCGCGGAGGTGCCAGTCCGGGTCTATCAGCCGGGGCAGGGGCCCGATCCGGGCCGGGTAGCGGGGGTGGATCCGGGGATCATCCACCCCTATGCTGCCGCCGGGCCGGGCGGGGAGATGCTGCTGGTGTCCGGGCGGGCGATCCGGGCCGAGTGCCGCCAGCACCTGCGCGAGGGCAAGGCCCGCGCCCGGGCGGCTGCGCGGCGGGCCCCCAAGCCG
>JBAPYC010000192.1:0-7391 GCA_049284535.1 Streptosporangiaceae bacterium | reverse complement strand
AGATCAAGCCGGTCGGCCTGGAGTCCTCCGCCGGCTCAACGCCGCTGCGGCTGCGGGTCGAAGGCAGCCCGGAGGAGTTCGTGTTCGCCAAGCTCTACACCAAGGGCCACGTCCGCGCCGACCGCTGGTACAAGATATGGCGGACCATCCTGTACGGCTCTCTGGAGGACGAGCACCCCTTCCAGACCGTGCGGCGCCTGGTCGAGTACGAGGACTATGCCCTGCGCCTGCTGCAGGACATCGGGGTCCGCACGGCCCGGCCGTACGGCATCGTGGAGATCACGCCCGAACGCGAGTACATGCTGGTCACCGAATTCCATACCGGCGCCGTCGAAATCGGCGAAGCCGACGTCGACGACACGGTGATCGACCAGGGACTGCAGCTGATCCGCACGCTGTGGAACGCCGGGATCGCCCACCGCGACATCAAACCAGGCAACCTGATGGTCCGCTCCGGGGAGCTGCTGCTGATCGACGTGGCCTTCGTCCAGGTGCGCCCGTCACCATGGCGGCAGGCGGTCGACCTGGGCAACATGATGCTCGTCCTGGCCGTGCGCACCGACCCGCAGCGGGTCTACCGGGGGGCGCTGGCGTACTTCACCGAAGCCGAGCTCGCCGAAGCATTCGCCGCCACCCGCGGGGTCGCCAGCCCGACCCAGCTGCGCGCCTTCATGAAACGGCACCCGCGCGACCTGCTCGGCGAATTCCGCGCCCTCGCCCCGCAGCGGCCGCCGATCGCGCTGCAACGCTGGAACATCCGGCGGGTCGCTCTGGCGGCCGCGATGCTCGCCGTCATCACCGCCGCCGTGTTCGAAACGGGGAATGCCTTCGCTCCCGGGGCCCAAAACCTGGGCGCCTACGCCCCCCGCTGCGGCACCGGCCATTCGATGATCCTCAGCGCCCAGGCAGTCCCGTCCGCTGCCCTGCTGCCCTGCATCGCCGCGCTCCCGGCGGGCTGGAGCGTTGGCGGCACGGACATCGCCAGCGGGAGGGCCAGCCTCTGGCTGGACTCCGATCGCGCAGGGCCGCGAGCGGTCACCGTAACCCTCACTGCGACCTGCGACACCTCGGGCGCCCAGCAGATCCCCTCCGACCAACCCGGCACGCGCCGGTTCGAGCATCCGCTGAGCCTGGCGCCGCAGTTCTCCAGCCTAAGCTTCTACACATTCCCCGGCGGCTGCGCCACCTACCGGTTCAGCTTCGCGCAAGACACATCCCCCGCGCTGGCCGTCGCCGTCGATAACGCGCTGGCGTTCGAGTCCCGGTCAACCCTCGTCAACTACGTTCGGCACACCGAAGGTCTCATGCTCTGCGGGCGAGATGCCGCATGCCCGCGATGAGCAAGTAGCCGGGCCGGCGCTGCCCAGCTAGCCCGCGCTCGGAGCCTCACCACCACAGCCACGCAGGCAGCCCGGTGAGTTCATACCTGCGCTAATGGCTAATTGCAGCATGATCAGATCATCGCCCAAGAACGCCCTGATATGTGCTCAACCACGCTGCCGTCTGCGGACCGCACCCGCCAGCGGCGCGAGGGACCCAGTCTTCGCAGCCCACGGCAGTGCTCGCGCAGCGAGCGAATGAAAGCTAACTAACTCATTCGGAAGCACGGGTCCTCGAAATGGTTTGCGTCCTTCCCGGTGAGGTAGTGCGTTCCCGGTGAGGTAGAGGAGGCGGCTATGAACACGGCGCCAGAATTGCTGAAGCGCCTCTTCCAGCGGCAGCTGAACATGATCGCGATCGGTGGTGTCATCGGGGCGGGATTGTTCATCGGTTCCAGCGTAGTACTCAGTACTACCGGTCCTGGGGCGTTCCCCACCTACGCCATCACCGTGGTCCTGATCATCCTGATGATGCGGATGCTCGGCGAGATGGCGACCGCCAGCCCGTCGACGGGCTCGTTCGCCGACCTCGCCCGCAGGGCGCTGGGCGGCTGGGCCGGGTTCGCGGTGGGCTGGCTGTACCGGTACTTCTGGGTCATCATGGTCGGCTTCAAAGCGGTCAGCATCGCCCGTGACCATTCAGTCAGGTGCCTAGTCACTCTGTCCTCGCTGTGGAGGAGCAACCATGAGGAACAGGACTGCCCACAGAAGACCCGGGGTGGTGCCCAGATGGATCCGTTCCGCCGTCTTGCTGGCCGTCACCGCGGTTACGCTGGCCGCCTGTAGCGACGGAAACGCAGCAACCGGCGGCGGCTCGAACGCCGGCGGCGGCAGCACGGCCAAGGCCCACGGCCCGGTCGAGGTCGCGCTGATCCTCAAGGAGCTCACCAACCCGTACTTCATCTCGATAGAAAACAGCGCCAGGATCCGCGCGGCCAAGCTCGGCGTCAAGCTGACCATCTCGGCAGGGTCAAGCGACGACGACACGACCACCCAGATCGACGCGATCGATAACGCGATCGCCGCGGGTGACGCGGGCATCATCATCACCCCGAACGGCGGCGCCGTGAATCCCTCCCTGGACCAGGCCAAGTCCCATCACATGCTGGTGATAGCGCTCGACACCGTGCCCAGCCCGCCGAGCATCGTCGACCTGACCTACGCCACTAACAACCTCCGGGCCGGCCAGCTGATCGGCCAATACACCGCCAAGCGCCTCAACGGCAAGGCCGCGGACATCGCCATGCTCGACGACTTCAACGACCAGGTCGTCTCGGTGGACATCGACCGCGACCACGGCTTCCTCACCGGTATGGGCATCCCGGTCGGCAACCAGGCCCTGAACGGCGACGAGCCCCAGTCCGGCACCTACAAGGGCCGGCTGGGCGGCAGCGGCAGCTACAAGATCAGCTGTCAGCTGCCTACCGAGGGCACAGTGCCCGGCGGCCAGACCGCGATGGAGCTGTGCCTGGTCAAGGACCCGAACATCAACGTGGTCTACGCGATCAACGAGGAGGCCGCGGAGGGCGCCGCGGAGGCGCTGAAGGCGGCGCGCAAGACCGGCGTGATCCTGGCGGCGATCGACGGCGGCTGCGCCGTCATCCCCTTTCTGCAAAGCGGCGAGGTGACGGCCACCTCCGCGCAGTTCCCCGGCAAGATGGCCGCGCTCGGCGTGGACGCGATCTACACGCTGGCCAGGAGCGGCAAGAAGCCCGCCGCGACGCCCGGCCTCGGCTTCTACAACACCGGCACCCAGATGTACACCGCCAGCCCGGTCGCCGGAGTGCCCAGCGGCACCGCGGCTCAGCTGGCCAGCGTCTGCTGGAAGCCCTGATGTGCCGGATACCGCAGTCTCCGGGTGGGAGGTGGCCTCCTGCCGGATCATCGACCGCACGTGCCGTACGGGACACACCGGGCACAGGAGCGAACACGACGTAACCCCCGGGCTCTCAGCACCGAAAGGACGGACGATAAGACCATGACAGCAGTCACCGAGCCGGCCAGTGAGGCGCGGGCGAGGCAGGAGCACCGCGCCCCCCTCCAGCACGCGCTGCACCGGCACCCGGCGATCGGCCCGGCGAGCGTCCTCGTCGCCTCCGTCATCATATTCTCCGCCATCAACTCCCGGTTCCTGAGCGCGACCAACCTGTCGCTGATGATCCAGCAGGTCGCCGTGCTGGCAACCCTGGCCATCGGCCAGACCATGATCATCCTGACCGCCGGGATCGACCTGTCCGTTGGCGCGGCCGCGATCCTGGCGCAGATGGTGATGGCCCAGACCGCGGCCAACAACGGCGTCCCGGGGCCGCTGGCGCTGCTCCTCGGCATCGCCGTCGGCGCGCTGACCGGCTTCATCAACGGCTTCCTGGTGACCAGGGTCAAGCTCCCACCGTTCATCGTGACGCTGGGCACGCTGAGCATCTTCACCGCGCTCGGCCTGAAGTATTCCGGTGGCGCCTCGGTCTTTGCCAGCTCGATGCCGAGCATCCTGATCTGGACCGGGAACTACGTGGACATCGGCCCCTACCAGCTGACCACCGGCGTGATCCTCATGCTCGTGCTGTACGTGGTCATCAGCTTCGCGCTCACCCGCACGGCGTGGGGAAGGCACGTGTACTCCACCGGCGACGACCCCGAGGCCGCCCGCCTGTCCGGCATCAAGACCAGCCGGGTGCTGCTCAGCGTCTACCTGACCGCCGGGGTGATTTATGCGCTTGCCGCCTGGATCCTCATCGGCCGGGTCGGGGTGGCCAGCACGGACAACCTGACCAACGCGAACCTCGACAGCATCGCCGCGGTCGTGATCGGCGGCACCAGCCTGTTCGGCGGCCGCGGCGCGGTCCTCGGGACGCTGCTGGGCGCCCTCATCGTGCAGACGTTCCAGAGCGGCCTTAACCTGGCCGGCGTGCAGAGCCTCTACGAGGTGCTCGCCGAGGGAATCCTCGTCATCGTCGCCGTCGCCCTCGACCAGTGGATCAGGAAGGTACGTAGATGAGCACCCACGTAGACGCCGACCGGGCGAGCGGCGATGGCCGGCCCGTCACGTCGGAGACCCCGACGCTGGAGGCGCGCGGCCTGGGTAAGACGTTCGGCCGCGTGGTCGCGCTGACCGGGGTCAGCCTGAAGCTGTATCCGGACGAGGTGCTCGCCATAATCGGCGATAACGGCGCGGGCAAGTCGACGCTGGTCAAGTGCCTGTCCGGGGCTCTGACCCTGGACGAGGGCGAGATCCTGATGGACGGGACCAAGGTCGAGTTCAAGAACCCGACTGATGCCCGGGAGGCCGGGATCGAGACCGTGCACCAGACCCTCGCCGTCGCACCCGCCCTGGACATCGCCAGCAACCTCTATCTCGGCCGGGAGATCAGGGACAAGGGCCCGCTGGGCACGATGTTCCGCAAGCTCGACACCCGCGGGATGCGGGCGGCTGCCGAGGAGCAGCTCAAGGACCTCGGGATCGGCACAATCCAGGACATCACGCAGAAGGTCGAGACCCTGTCCGGCGGCCAGCGCCAGGCGGTCGCGGTGGCGCGCGCAGCCGCGTTCGGCTCCAAGGTCGTGATCCTGGACGAGCCGACCGCCGCCCTGGGTGTCCGCGAGTCCGGCCAGGTGCTGGCCCTGATCAAACGGCTGCGCAGCCGGGGCCTGCCGGTCATCATGATCAGCCACAACATGCAGCACGTCTTCGAGGTCGCCGACCGGATCCACATCCAGCGTCTCGGCAGCTGCGCGGGCGTTGTCACCCCGCAGAGCCACACGATGGAGGAGGCCGTGGCGATCATGACCGGCGCGACCACCCTCGATGGAGCGGAGGGCACGGACAGCGCCGGACCCGGCCGGCCGGGGACTGGCGGCACCGCTTGATGATCCAGGCCGCACTGACCGGACGGCTAGGACGTAAGGGCAGACTCAGCGGATGACCGGAGGCGGCGGACGAATCAAGACCGGCTAAGATCACCGGCGCCCAAGCCGACGCTCTACCGGCGGAAAGCCGAGAACAGTCACAGCCGGCCCCAACAGCGCCTACCTGCGGCACGCCGCCCTCGTCATCGCGGCCAACGTCAATCAGTTTCCGTTCTGACACGCGCGCAGCACTGGCCCCGGGCGCTCCGCCGCGTCGGTCCGGCCGCGCTCAGGGCGTCTTACCGCGCTGGCCACCAGCCAAGCTAAGGAGCGTCAGCATGCACCCGATGGGAACGTCCGTTAGGCCTGGCCACCGCCCGGGCGGTGCCACGGGACCGGCCGGTCAACCGCATGGCACCTGACCCGGTACCCAGGCGGCGTACGCCGAGCTGACGATCGCCGGCCTCGTTGCGCGAGCTCGCATACTCAGGTGGCTCGGTCCACGAACCGGTCCACGGTCGCAGCGCCCTTGTCCGCCATCCTGTTACTTTGCGTAATATCGCCAAGCGCGTGGGGCTTACGTCCGCGGCGAACGGCGACACACTCTGCCGCGCCTTGATACGCGCATCGCGTGTGATGCAGCTAATGCGCCTAACATAAGAGGTAGCCAGCGCTTAGGAGAGTGGTACCGGTGAGCACATCAAGCGCAGACAATGATGCGGGTAAGGCGGCGGCCCGTCCAGGCCTGTCGGTCACGCAGTTGCTTGCCGCGAAGGGGACCCGGCCGATCCGTTCTCTCGATGAGCTTGCCGCGGATACCTTCGAGTCCGACGAGGAACTGGAGGAGTTCCTGGCCTTCACCTACGCCGAGCGTCACCGCGACATGGCCTGATCCCCAGCCGTGGACCCAGCCGTCCTGGACACCGATGTCGCCTCCTTGCTGCACAAGGGAATACTCGCCGGGCCGCTTGCCACCCGCCTGATCGGCCGCGAACCCCTGATCACCTTCGTGACCTTCGGAGAGCTGGCCAAGTGGGCGGAGATCCGCAACTGGGGCCAGCACCGCCGCGAGGAACTCACCAGCTGGCTGTCCCACATCGCGGTACTGCCCGGTGATGAGGCAGTAGCCGCCACCTGGGGCCGACTGTCCGCAGCAGCCGTCCAGCGTGGACGACCGCGGCCGGTCAACGACATGTGGGTTGCGGCCTGCTGCCTCACCCATGGCATCCCGCTCGCCACCTTGAACCTCAAGGACTACGAGGACTTCGACCAGTACCACGGCTTGCGCATCCTCGGCCGGGAGTAGCCGCGCGTACCGGGCGACCCTGCAAGACGACCGCCGTCGCCTCCTGGAGCGGTTCGAGATCGTGGACATGGCACGCAAGGTCGTGGGGGTCGGCAGCATCGGAACCAGGGCGTTCATCGTCCTGCTGGCCGGACGCGACGCGCACGACCCGCTGTTCTTGCAGGTCAAAGGAGGCGACGGCCTCGGTGCTTGAGGGCTATCTGCCCAAGAGCCGCTACCGACGAAATTTGTGAAATTCAATAGAGCAGGGTCCTTCTTGCTGCACTTCTCCGGGCGCCCTGGGTGTAGCCAGCGGAATCATCCTGCTCATCATCTCAGTCACCATGGTCCTCGGGCAGAACGACCATGACGGCGGCCACCGCCCGGCCGAAGACCAGGACCCTATGCAGGTCGCCGTCTACCCGCTGGCCGTACCGTACCTGCTCAACCCGGCCGGGATCGTCGTCCTGGTCACCGCATCGGCAGGAGCAAGCTCCCTCGCGGTGATCGGCGTCTTCGTGGGCGTGCTCATCGTAATATTCGCGCTCGACATCGCCGTGTTCCGCTGAGCCGTACATGTCAGCAACCAGCTGGACGCCAGCCGGACGCTGGTGACCGCGAAGGTCTTCGGATTCCCGCTCGCCGTGCAACTGGCGCTTAACGGATTGTCCGACGTCGGGGTAATCCCACCTGGCCCGGGCACTGGGGTTTGCCGGTCTCACTAGCTATGGTGAGGCAATGCGTGCCGTCACCGTGATCCCCGGCCAGCCAGGCTCCGTCGCGCTCACCGGCATGCCCGAGCCACCACCGCTAGACGGTCCCGTCCTGGTCCAGACCCAGGCGATCGGCATCTGCGGCACCGACCTGGAGATCATCAACGGCGA
>JBAPYC010000191.1:0-13622 GCA_049284535.1 Streptosporangiaceae bacterium | reverse complement strand
GTCCAGCTCGACCTCGATCTCGGCCGATTCCGCGCTCAGCTGGGTCTGGTACAGGTCGTCCAGCGGCGTCCCGCTGGTGATCTGCGCGGCCACCGCCGATCCGGCCGAGGTGCCGATGACCAGGTCGGCGGCGATCACCCGGGCCGCCAGATCCGGATCGGAGTCTTGCAGGCCGCGTAGCACGCCGAGTTCCCAGGCGATGCCGGCCACACCCCCGCCGGCCAGGACCAGTGCACGTTTCACGGCACCATGCTAGAGCCGCTGCCCTGCCTCACCGCGGTCCACTCCTGCCTCACCGCGGTCCACTCCTGGCCCGCCGCCGTGAACGCCATGGAACCCGGGATTCAGCGCGTCAGAACGTACCCAAACCCGGGTTCGATGCGGTGACGCGAGCGGACACCGGTCATCAGGTCCACCCTCACGCGGCCAGGCCGGCGTACCGGCCGTTGTCGGCCATCAGGCTGCCGTGGTTCCCGGTCTCGACGATATGACCATGATCCAGGACGACGATCTGATCGGCGTCGCGAACGGTGGAAAGCCGGTGCGCGATCGTGATCGTGGTGCGGCCCTCGGCCAGGGCGTCGAACGCCTTCTGCACGGCCCGCTCGGTCTCGTTGTCCAGGGCGCTGGTCGCCTCGTCCAGGACCAGCACACGCGGGTCGCGGAGCAGGGTCCGGGCGATGGCGATGCGCTGCTTTTCCCCGCCGGAGAAGCGGTGCCCGCGGGAACCCACCATGGTGGCGTAGCCGTCGGGCAGGCTGACGATCAGGCCGTGGATCTGAGCGGCGCGGGCGGCCGCCTCGATCTCGGCGTCGGTGGCGCCGGGCTTGGCGTAGCGCAGGTTCTCCCGCACGGTGGTGTGCAGCAGGTAAGTCTCCTGGGTCACCACACCCACTATGGTGGCCAGGTCAGCCAGGCGCATGTCCCGGATGTCGACGCCGTCGATGCGGATGGTGCCGCTGCTGGGGTCATAGAGCCGCGCGACCAGCGAGGCCAGCGTGGTCTTGCCCGAACCGGTCTCGCCGACCAGGGCGAGCGTGGTGCCCGCTGGGACGTCCAGGTCGATGCCGCTCAGCGCGGAACGGTCCGCGCCCGGGTAGTCGAAGCTCACGTCGTCGAACTGGACATGCCCGGTGACGGCGGCCGGGTCGACGCTGACCGGGTGGGCCGGGTCGGCCACGTCGACGGGCAGGTCGAGGTACTCGAAGATGCGGGCGAACAGGGCCAGCGAGCTGATCACCGAGACGCTGGTGCTGAGCAGGCCGGTGATCGGCCGGAACAGGGCGTTCTGCAAGGTGGTGAACGCGATCAGGGTGCCGATGCTGACCGTGCCGGCCGTGACCGGCAGGCCGGCGGCCAGGTAGATGACGGCCGGGATAGCGGCGAAGATGATGTTGAGCGAGGCCATCCGCCAGCGGCCAGCCAGCTGGGAACGGAGCTCCAGGTCGATCAGCCGGGCCGAAGAGGCGGTGAACCGCTGGATCAGGGCCGGGCTGGTGCCCATGGTCTTGGCCAGCTGGACGCCGTTGATGGACAGGCCTTCCTCGATGGTGACGTTGAGGTCGGCCAGCTCGCGCTGCTGCTGGGTGGTGATGGCCCGGCGCATGCGGGCGACCTTGCGGGTCAGGAAGATGGCCGGCGGCATAACCACCAGGGAGATCAGGGACAGCCGCCAGGACAGGACGGCCATGGCCACGGCGGTGCCGATGGCGGTGGTGAGGTTGGACGCGATGGAGGTCGCCGTCGAGGTCACGACGGATTCCATGCCGCCGATGTCGTTCTGGATGCGCGACTGCACCTCGCCGGTGCGGGTACGGGTGAAGAACGCGATCGACTGGCGCTGCAGATGCGCGAAGACGCCGGTGCGCAGCCCGTGCATGATGTGCTGGCCCACCTTGGTGGAGATCCAGGTCTGCACGACGCCGAACGCCGAGGTAAGCGCGGCCACGGCGACCATGCCGATCACCAGCCAGGCCAGGAGGTGGACGTTGCGCTCAGGCAGGGCCTTGTCGATGATCGCGCGGAGCAGGAACGGCGAGACCAGGCCGATCAGGGACGAGGCGACGATGATGGCGGTGACGATGGCGATCTGCCACCGGTAGGGGGTGAATAGCCGCCCGATGCGGCGCAGCGAGACCTCGCGGGCCTGCGCCTTCTCGGCGGGGGTAACGGTTCTCGGGCCATGCTGCCGGCCCCGGGCACTGGGTTCTCGATTCGTCTGTGGTGACGCCAAGAGCTTTCCCTTCGGTAGGATCGATGGTGATAAAAGTCTAAGTCTCATACTGAGGTAACCTCAATATGAGGGTACAACACCTAAAGCTGGTACGCTATTCCTCGTGACCGAGGACGGCGAGGCGGCGGCCCGGCGCGGCGACGAGCCGCTGTCGGAGGCCTTCTGGTCGGTGGCGAGGCGGCTGCGCGAGACATCTCAGGAGACGCTGGCGCCCTGGGACATCACCCCGGCTCAGCTGCGGGCGCTGCGCACGCTGAGCCGGCACGGGACGATGCGGCTATCCGAGCTTTCCGTCCACCTGCACATCGCGCCCCGCTCGGCGACCGAGGTGGTGGACGCGCTGGAGTCCCGGGACCTGGTCCGGCGGCGGCCCGACCTCGCCGACCGGCGCGCCACCCTGGTCGAGCTGACCGAGCACGGCGTCAGCATCCTCGCCGCTATCCGGGCCGCCCGCGGCACCCAGACCGAGCGGGTCTTCGCCAGCCTCAGCACGGCGGACCGCGACGACCTGGCCCGTATCCTGCGCAAGCTCCGGGACTGATCCCCGCCCGCGCCGGGTCGCACCCCGGATGTGTGATGCTGGGGCCATGACCGACCTGACTGCCCCGGACCGCGTCCCGGCCGGTGCCACCGAAGCAGGCGACGGGATCCTCATCGGCCACGGGCCGGTCCGCGTCGACGCCTACATCGACTTCCTCTGCCCGTTCTGCCGGCAGTTCGAGCTCGCCGCAGGACCGGCCCTGGCCGGCCTGGTGGCCGACGGGCGGATCAGCCTGGCCCAGCATCCGATGAACTTCCTGGACGAGGCGTCCACCACGAGCTACTCGACCCGGGCCGCCGCGGCCTCGGGCTGCGCCGCGGACCAGGGCCGGTTCACCGAGTACGCGCACGCGCTGTTCGTCAGCCAGCCGCCCGAAGGCGGCCCGGGCCTGAGCGATGAAGAGCTGGCCGGCCTCGGCCGGGGCGCGGGGCTGGACGGGCCGGAATTCACGGCCTGCCTGTCCGCCGGGACGTACCGGGACTGGCCGTCCTTTGTGACCGCGCGAGCTGCGGCGGCCGGCGTCGGCGCAACGCCGACTGTGCTGGTCGCGGGCGTGGGCGTTGACCCGGACCCGCAGGCCATCACCGCCGCCGTGGCCGCGGCGCTGGCCGGGCGCTGACCGCCATAGCGGCCCGTGACCGGCCCGGTCGTCGCTAACCTACGGGTCATTGCCTGTTTCGCACCTGGGAGGCGTGCCATGTCCGATCTTGTCGCACCGCAGCCGCTCAACGCGCGGACGCTGCCGTCCTGGCGCGGCCGGGTGCCGGTGCCGGAGTACGACCGGGACCAGGTGACCGTGGGCGTGGTCCATTTCGGCGTGGGCGGCTTTCACCGCGCCCATCAGGCGATGTACCTGGACCGCCTGATGGGTGAGGGCGAGGCGCTGGACTGGGGCATCTGCGGGGTCGGCGTAATGCCGGCCGACCGGGAGATGAAGCAGGCCCTGGAGGCCCAGGACGGCCTGTACACGCTGGTGCTGAAGCACAGCGACGGCAGCTACGAGCCGCGGGTGATCGGCTCGATCGTCCGCTACCTGTACGCCCCCGACGACCCGGAGGCGGTGATCGAGACCATGGCCGCCGAGTCGACCCGGATTGTGTCGCTGACCGTCACCGAGGGCGGCTACAACATCAGCGACATCACCGGCGAGTTCGACGCGGATAACCCGGACGTCCGCCACGACCTGACCCCGGGCGCGGTCCCGCGGACCACGTTCGGGCTGATCACCGAGGCGCTGCGCCGCCGCCGCGAGCGAGGCCTGGTCCCGTTCACGGTCATGTCCTGCGACAACCTGCAGGGCAACGGCGACCTCAGCAGGCGGGTGTTCACCACCTTCGCCCGGCTGCGCGACCCGGAGCTGGGGGACTGGATCGAGCGTGAGGCACGGTTCCCCAATTCGATGGTCGACCGGATCACCCCAGTGACCACCGACGCCGACCGGGCCGAGGTCCGCGACCGGTTCGGCATCGAGGACCGCTGGCCGGTCGTGTGCGAGCCGTTCACCCAGTGGGTGCTCGAGGACTCCTTCACCGCCGGCCGGCCGCCGTACCAAGATGCCGGGGTCCAGGTGGTCGACGACGTCGAGCCGTATGAGCTGATGAAGCTGCGCCTGCTCAACGGCAGCCACCAGGCCCTGTGCTACTTCGCCTACCTGGATGGCTACCGGCTGGTGCACGAGGCGGCCCAGGACCCGCTGTTCCAGGCCTTCCTGCTCGGCTACATGAACGACGAGGCCACCCCGACTCTGGCCCCGGTGCCCGGGATCGACCTGGGCGAGTACAAGCAGACGCTGATCGAGCGGTTCTCCAACCCCGAGGTCCGCGACACCGTCGCCCGGCTGTGCGCGCAGAGCTCGGACCGGATCCCCAAGTGGCTGGTTCCGGTGATCCGCCTCCAGCTCGCTTCCGGCGGTGAGATCAGGCGCTCGGCCGCGGTGGTCGCGAGCTGGGCCCGCTATGCCGAGGGCATCGACGAGCAGGGCGAGCCCATCGAGGTGGTGGACCGCTACGCCGAGCGCGTGACCGAGCTGGCCCGGCGCCAGCAGGCCGAGCCGCTCGCGTTCATCGGGAACCCGGACTGGTTCGGCGACCTGGCTCAGGATGAGCGTTTCGTCGTCGCCTACCAGTCCGCGCTGGACTCGCTGCACAAGGACGGGGCCCGGGCCACGCTGGAATCCCTGGTCTGAGCGGGTCGCGGTCTAACCGGTTTACCAGGGCGCTGGCCCGCCGGAGCAGGGCCTGCCGGCGGCCTCCCAGGTCCCAGCCGGCCTCGGCCTCGGCCAGCACGGCCGCTAGGGCCCGGGCCGGCTCGGCGGGGTCCAGCCGCAGGGCATCCCGGCCGCCCCGCAACTCGGTGAGGGACCGTCGCATCCGCTCCACCGCCGTGACCGCCTCCCAGCGCCGCCCGCGGGCCAGGTTCTTGTAGGCGCCGACGGCGTCGCGGACCACCGTATCGAGCAGCCGCTGCTCGTCCGGTGCGGACCAGCTGGCCTGCCCGGCTGCGGCCAGGGTGGCCGGACTGATGGCGCCCGCGACGATGCGCGCTGTGGCAGTGATGTTCGGGCTGGTGGTGCCGAGCGGATGCCAGCGCACGGACAGCTCCTCCGCCGAATCCAGCACGATATCGGCCGCGTCGGGCCCAGCCAGCACGATGACCGCCCGCGGGCCGAACACCGCCGTGATCTCCTCGGCGGGCACGATCTCAGCGCCGTCCTCGGTCACCACGTCCAGATCGACGTCAGACAGTTCATGCCAGGTACCGGCGCCTACCGAGCCGAACACCACGATGGCGCGGATCCGGTCGTCCCCTCGGTAGCGGTCCACGATCTGCCCGATGAGAGCCTTGTGCGAGCGGCCGCCGGGTTCAGGGTCCATCCACCGAGCCTTTCATGCTTGTCAGCGAACCCATGCCGCCCGAAGTGCCGCCCGGCGAGGGCCCTGGCTATCCGGTTCCGCCGGGTTGTAAGCAATTATCACGATGATGACTTATCAGCGGATCGGCCGTGATAAAGCACAAACCGCGGCAGCCTTTGAAAAAGCATTATTGTTTTGTCCCGTGCGCGTCACCTACGATCTTCTCAGAGCTAGATGGCCACTTGAGCTGCCAAAAGCTACGTAAGGAGCGCGTATGCGACGTGTCCGGCCCGACGGCATTATTCTTCCGGTGCTCACGCCGCGGGAGACGGAAGTGCTGCAACGGATAACGGCCGGGCAGAGCACCAGCACAATGGCCAGCGAGATGAACGTGACCACGGAAACGCTGCGCAGCTACGTAAAGAATGTCCTGGCTAAGCTGGGCGCACGCAGCCGTGTCGAAGCCGCCGCCTTAGCGGGGCGGTACGGCATCTAGGTCGCCAGCGGCTTGGCCAGCACGACGAAGTACAGGTCATCGCGCAGTGGCCGGGCGAACCTGCCGTCCGCCGGGAACGGCCGCCTCTCACCGGTGCGGTGGAAGCCGAGCCGCTCGTACCAGGCGATGAGCTTGTCCTGCTGGGCCAGCACAGTCATCTCCAGGACCGCGGCCCCGAACCTGCCGGTGGCCTGCCGCTCGGCCTCAGCCATCAGCCGCCGGCCGATGCCGCTGCCCTGCGCGGCCGGTGACACCGCGAACGTCCCGAAGTAGGCCACCGCTGCGCCGCGGTCCTCGACCTGGCAGCACGCGGTCAGGCCGTCTTCGCCGTCGAGCACGATCAGCACCGAGCCCGGGCCGGCGATCATGGCGAGCACCTGGCCGGCGTCGATGCGGTCGCCGCTGACCAGGTCGGCCTCGCTCGTCCAGCCCTCGCGGCTAGTCTCCCCGCGGTAGGCCGAACGGATCAGCGCGACGAGCGCCTCCGCGTCGGCCGGGACCGCCGGCCGGAATCCCATGGCACCAGTGAACCAGGACGCGCACGGGACCGTGCTGGTAGGTGAGGATCGCCCGGGCGCCGGAAGCCTTTCACAAGGAGACCCAGGCGTGAGGCGACTATTTCCCGATTCCGCTCGCCGCGCGCAGGATGGCGCACGCAGCAGGCAGGCCGTCCTGCTCCGGCGGCTGCCCTGCCGCTGGGCGGCCACCGCGCTCGTTGTCACCGCGGTGACCCTGCTCGCCCCGGGCGGGAACTTCGTCACCGCGAGCCGCCCGGCCGCCCGGCCTGCGAGCGGTCCCGTGCATCCCCTGCACCACCCCGCCATGACCGAACGGGCTCCGTTCACGCCATCCCGGCTCGCAGGGCCGGGATGATCTCACTGGTGACCAGGCCGCGTTCGGTGGTGAACTCGTCGATGACCGAGAACGCCGCGGCGATACGGTCCGGGGTGTCGATGGCGATAGTGACCGCCGGGACGTGCCGCCCCAGCTGCAGCAGGCGGTCCCCGTGCGGGGCGTGGTCGCCGTGAAAACCCCAGATGCCGCGCTGGGTGGTCGCCCCGCTGATCCCGGCCGAGCGCAGCCTGCGCACGATGGCCCGGTGGACCGGCTGCCCCTGGTGCCGGGTGGCCTCGGAGGTGTAGACCATCAGCTTCTGCCGCAGCGGCAGGCCGTGCTCGCCCTGGCCGGCGGCCGGCCCCGGGTCGGCCAGGAGCTGTCCGTCGCGCTTGCACACCCGGACCCGTTCCAGGGTGAGCAGCGGACGTGTCAGCAGCGAACCCAGCTCGGGCAGGACCCCGCGGATGCGGTCGGCCGCGCCGACCGCGATCACCATCATCGGGACCTCGGCGTTGCGGCTGAAGAACGCGGCCCGCTCCCGGCGGCCGCGTGCCGTGCCGTCCACGCCGAGCAGCGCGGTGGCGCCGTCCAGGCCGCGCCGGTGCAGCAGGTCGCACACGGCCACGAAGGCCGGCACCCGGTAGATCCGCTCCTGGCGGCCGAGATAAACGGTCAGCTTGGCCGCCGCGGGCGGCTCGCCGGGCAGATCCCCAGTCAGCTCCCCGTCGCCGTTCACCAGCCGGGCGCGTTCCAGCGTGACCAGCCCGCTGCGAACGAGCCGCAGGGTGGGGGCCAGCACCGCCTCGATCCGGGGCCTGGTGTCGACCGCGATCGTGGTCAGCGGCAGGTCCTCGGACAGGGTCAGCGAGCGATCGGTGCGCAGATGGTGCTTGAGCCCGAATCCTTCGGTGCCGCGCAGCAGGATGCTGGCCGCGATCTCGTGCCGCCCGTACAGCGTCAGCAGGGCGTCGGCCACGAAGCCGTCCCCGCTGCGCTGGCGCTCACCGAAGTAGCTGGTCAGCTTCAGGCTGTCGGCGGTCACAGATGCGCCCCGATCAGCCGGCTCCCGATCCAGTGACCCAGCCCGGCGGCGGCGACGCCGAGGACCAGGCTGACGATGATGTTGGCCGCGGCCTTACCGGTCTGCCGCTCCTCGGCCAGCCGCTGGGTCTCCAGCATCCAGGTGGAGAACGTGGTGTACGAGCCGACCGCGGCCGTGCCGGCCAGCAGCGCCTGGTCGTGGCCCAGGGCTAGCCCGGTGATCAGGCCGAGCAGGATCGCGCCGGAGATGTTGACGGCCAGTGTGCCGAGCGGGAAATCGCGTCCGGCCGCCGAGTCGACCAGCCCGTCAGCCAGGAACCGGAGCACCGAGGCCGCCCCGCCGATCAGCACCACGCCGGTCCAGACTCCGATGCTCATAGCCGCACCCGGACCCGCCGGACCATGGCGGTGGCCAGCTGGATGGCCGCGTACCCGGCCGCGATGCTGGCCGCCGCGTAACTCACCGCCAGCGCCCAGGCGTGGGCGCTGATCATCTCCAGGATCTCTACCTGCATGGTGGAGAACGTGGACAGCCCACCGCACACGCCGGTGCCCAGCAGCGGCCGCCGGTAGCTGGACAGCGGCAGCCGTTCGGTCAGCCGGGTAACGAAGTAGCCGAGGGCGAACGCGGCCACGATGTTGACCGTGAAGGTGGGCCACGGCCAGGCCGTGGCCGGGTGCGGGAACGCCTCGGACAGCGCGGCCCGCGCCAGCGTGCCGAGCGCCCCGCCCGCGAAGATGGCGGCGATTTCCCGCCGGTCGAACCTGAGCATGCCGGAAAGACTCCTCATCCAGGGGAAGAAGCCATCAGCCGCGGCACGCGACGGTTCGGGAGGTGCTGCCTCCACGCCAGGGCATCATCTGGCGACACCTAAGCCTAGTAGATGCTGCTGTGGTCAGCGAAACAGGTTGCGGTTCTCGTGCAGGAAGGCCTGCACGGTGCGGGGGGCGTGACCGGTCAGCTCCCGGACCGTGCCGGTGGTCCGCTCGTTCTCCCCGGCCAGGATGGCCCATTCGCGGGTGATCAGCAGCTCGGCCTGCCCGGGCGCGACCCCGGCTGCCACCAGTCGGCCGATGAGCTCACGCTCGCCGGCCGGGCGGAACGTGACCTTCTCACCCAGCTCGTCCGACAGCAGGCGCATGGCGTCCGGCCAGCTCAGCAGCTCCGGGCCGGTCAGGTCGTAGTGCCGGCCCCAGGTGGCCGGATCGGTCAGGACGCGGACCGCGGCGTCGGCGGCATCACGGTGGTCGATCAGCGCGACCCGGCCGGTGTCGGCCAGCCCGGTCCAGGTCCGGGTGGCCCGGATCTCGGCCGCCGCCACGAGCAGCGAGGCGGAGAAGATCGCAGGCCGGATGGTGCTGTAGCCAACCCCGGCCACTCCCGCCGCGAAGTCGATGCCCCAGTGCGAACGCTGGTTGATGCCGAGTGAGTCCGGCGAGGTGTTCAGCACCGAGAGCCGCGCGACCTGCTCGACCGGGACCTGCGCGGCGGCCTGGATCGCCACCCGCTGCAGGTTGCCCTCGAGCCCGGCCGATCCCAGGGCCAGGAACAGCGTCCGGGCGCCGTCCAGCGCCGCACGCACCGCGGCCAGGTCGTCCAGGGGCGTCTGGCGGATCTGCAGTCCCGCGGCCTGGCCGAACAATCTTGTCGCCTTGGCCGGATCGCGCACCAGCGCGAGTACCGGGTGCTGCCGGGCCAGCAGACCCCGGACGACCTCGCTGCCGGTCCGGCCGGTCGCTCCGATCACTGCGGTGGTCATGACGGGTTTCCCTTCAGCTCGGTCAGTTCGTGCTCAGCGCTCGAAGCACCGGCGATCACGACGCCTCCCGCCGTGTTCCGGGCGCCGTGTTCCGGGCGAAGGCGCTGATGGCGCTCCAGGTCGTCTCGGTCGCCTCTCCTGCGGGAAGTGCCCGGTGCCGTCGATGGCCAGTGACTCGACGTGGGTCACCCCGGAACGCCGGAATCCCTCCGCGTAGCGGCCGATGCCACCGCCTCGTTCCCGGCCTCCGCGCAGCACGAGCAGCGGGGTGGCGGCGGCCGGGCCGCGGCCGGCCCGCTGGTTCCGCTCCATGTCGGCGGCGAAGGCCCGGTACCAGCCGAAGCCCGCGCTCATGGCGTCCGGTTTGGCGTAGGCCGTGGCCTGACCGGCCCGGACGCGGCGGACGGGACGCCGGGATGGGCCGACAGCAGGTCGAAGAAGTAGCCGAAGTAGGCCTCGTGCCGTCCTGTGGTCAGCAACTCGGGCAGATCCGGGACGGCGTGCAGCGCGAAATGCCACAGGAACGGCTCCCGCACGAACTCATCCCACGGATCCACCCCGGGCACCGGCACGTCCATGATCACCGCCCGCGGCAGGTCGGTGAACTCGCGCAGGTAGGCGTAGGCGACCATGCCGCCGATGTCGTGGCCCACCAGGGTGAGGTCGCGCAGGCCGAGCGTTCCGGCCAGCGCGTGCACGACGCGGGCGATGGCGAGCTTGGTCCCGTCGCTGGTCCCACGCGTCGAGTCGCCGATACCGGGCAGGTCGATCGCCACCGCCCGGTGGTCGCGCCCGGCCAGCGCCATCAGGTCCTGCCAGGTCCGCCAGGACTCCGGCCAGCCGTGCAGGAACAGGACGGCCGGCGCTTCCGCCGGACCGGTCTCGGCCACGTGGATGTCTGCGTCCCCGACCGTTACTGACTCGTGCCGGATCATGGCTCGCTCCTTGAAGCTTTCAAATTGAAAGCTTATCTGGCGAGCATAGAAGAGTAGACTTGCACTATGCAAGTCAGTATGGGGAGAAATGAGGGCCCCTGCCCGATCGGGCGGGCCAGCAGCCTGCTGGGCGATCGCTGGATCCTGCTCATCCTGCGCGAGGCCACGCTGGGTGTGACCCGTTTCGACGTCTTCCGGGAGAATCTCGGCATCGCCGACAACATCTTGTCGAGCCGGCTCCGCCGCCTGGTAGAGAACGGGATCCTGGTCAAGGTGCCCTACCGTGACGGCCGCCGCCAGCGGCACGAGTACCGGCTGACCGAGGCCGGAGCGGACCTGTGGCTGGTGCTGCGCGCGCTGGGCGACTGGGGTCAGCGCCATACCCGCCCAGCCGAGCCGGCTGGCCCCATGCGCGCCGTGCACGCCGGCTGCGGCGGCGAGGTCGGCGCCGGCCAGACCTGCGCCGTGTGCGGCGCGTCCGTCCGCCGGGACGAGGAAGCCTGGATCCGGCCCTGGCGCTCCCCGCAGCCTGTCCCGCTCGCGCGGCCGCTATAGTACTTTCAGTAATCAGTACTGCGCTATTAGTCACACAGTGCTGGTGTACATAGCGCGGGCTCCGGGGAAGTCAATGAAGCGCCCGATCGTCATCCTGGTGACCGCGACCGCCCTGGCCGGATGCAGCAGCCCGTTCGCCCGCAGCGCGAGCACGTCCGCCACGCACAGTGCCACCGCCTCCGCCGCGGCCGCCAGCCAGCTGCGCCAGCCAGACCTGCTCGGCGCAGGCGGCCTGGAACAAGCGCGGCCAGGCCGCGGTGAATGCGCTGTACGCGGACGCCGGAGCCCTGGCCGCGGACGTCCGCGCGGGCAACACGTCCGGCGTGACCAAGGCCGGCCGCAAGCTCGCCTCGGACGCCCTGGCCGCGGCCACGCTGCCGCTGCCGCCGATGGGGCTGCAGTCGTGGAGGACCCTGACTCTCGACTATGCCGTGGCGGGCACGGCCATCGCGGACGGCAAGGCCAGCGATGCCGTCCCGCAGCTCGAGGAGGGCAACGGCGCGATCAGCGCGTTCAGCGGGGCAATTGGCAAGTGCGCGGGCCTGGAATCCTGAACCGCGCCTGCCAGCCCGTTCGGTTCAAACGGCTGTCGTCAGGGACTGCCGCCCATCCGTTCCACCAGTGACTGCCGGGTCAGGCCGTGCGCGGCGCAGAAGCGCTCGACGTCCTTGGCATCGGCCGTTTCCGGGAGAGTCCGGAGAAGTTCGTCTGCGACGTCGGCCATTCCGGTCCGGCGGAGCACGGCGACGATGTGCCGGCGGGATAGATCATCCGTCTGACGGGACAGGTCCATGGGGACCACCACCAATGACTCTTCGTTGAGTTCATCCACTGGCAAAAACCTGGTCGGCATCCGAAATCTTCCCGCGATCGTGACTATGCCAGGATTTTCTGTGTGGACGCAGCGGCAGCCCCGCCCGGACCGTGGCGTCAACGCCTCAGCTGTCACAATGGGTGAAATGCGGTACATCATCGTGGGAGCGGGTGGCGTCGGCAGCACCATCGGCGCGCGGCTGTCCGAGAGCGGTCACGAGGTCGTGCTGGTGGCGCGCGGCCGCCACCTCGAGGCGCTGCGCGAGTATGGCCTGCGGCTGGCCACCCCGGACGGCGAGACCACGCTGCGCATCCCGGCGATCGGCGGCCCGGATGAGATCGAATTGCGCTCCGATGACGCGCTCCTGCTCGCGGTCAAGACCCAGGACGCCGAGGGATTGCTGGCCCAGTGGGCCTGGCAGCCCGTCCGTGGCGGCCCGGTCCGTGGCGGCCCGGTTCGTGGCGGCAGCGTGGCGGCCGAGGTGCTGCCGGTGGTCTGCGCGCAGAACGGCGTGGCGAGCGAGCGGATCGCGCTGCGCCGGTTCCGCCACGTGTACGGGATGTGCGTCTGGCTGCCGGCCACCCACCTGGAACCGGGCGTGGTCGAGGCGCAGGGCGCGCCGATGTCCGGCCTGCTGACTCTGGGCCGGTACCCGGACGGCGTCGACGCCACCATCACCCAGATCGGCGAGGACCTGACCAGCAGCCGCTTCCTGGCCCCGGTCACCGCGGACGTCATGCGGTGGAAGTACGGCAAGCTGCTGGCCAACCTGGCCAACGCGATCGAGGCCGTGTGCGGCTACAACACGACCGACGGCGAGGTGGCTGAGCTGCGCCGCCAGGCCACCGCCGAGGGCATCGCGGTCCTGCGGGCGGCCGGCATCGCCTACGCGCGTGAGGAAGAGAGCGCCCAGCTGCGTGGCGACCAGGTGAAGATCCGCCCGGTCAACGGCGCGAAGCGGACCGGCGGCTCGTCCTGGCAGAGCCTGACCCGCGGCACCGGCTCGATCGAGGCCGACTTCCTCAACGGGGAGATCGCGCTGCTCGGCCGCGAGCACGGCGTTCCGACCCCGGTCAACGAGGTGCTCCAGCGGCTGGCCAACCAGGCCGCCCAGCAGGGCCGCGCCCCGGGCAGCATCACTCCCGACGAGGTCATGACGCTCGCCGCCGCCTGAGAACACACAGGCTCACCATCCCCGCAGGTCCACCGGCCACGTCTCCATAACCCGGTCATCCTCCACCAGGTACAGGTGCTCGTGATAGGCCACGGTCGGGTCCACGTGAGCCGGCAGCACCCGGACCTGGTCACCCACCTTGGGCAGCGACCCGCCCTCGGGCGGCGAGAAGACGATGTGCTCATCGGAGCAGTACCACACGGCCGAGCCGTCGGACAGTGACGGTTTGCCGTGGTCCATGCCGAGCGCCTTCAGCCCGCAGTCGGCCACCGCCCATCCGCCCGGGTTGACCGACACCACGGTGGCCAGGATGCTCAGGGCCTGCCCGAAGGGCAGGCCGATGGCGGCGTAGGCAGTGTCCATCAAGGCATAAGAGCCGGCTTG
>JBAPYC010000190.1:0-1883 GCA_049284535.1 Streptosporangiaceae bacterium | reverse complement strand
TCATGCGGACCTCGCCGAGGTCCACGATCTGCTCCTGGTAGGCGTGGGACCTGAAAATGCCGACATGATCGGCGGCCTCGAGGTTCGTCATGGCTGTCTTCCCTTCTCAAGTGGCCTGGCGTTCAGTCGCGTAGGACCGGCCATCCGCTGAGCGCCGATCCCCGGCTCGGCCAGGCGGAAGGCGCGGGCGGTTACCGCGGACCGATCATGTGCTGATCGGCCTGCGCCGCCTGCCCGGCGCCGGTAAGCCGGGCTGACAGGTCCCACAGTCGGCGGCCCATCTGGGCGTCCTGTGCACGCTTGGACGGCTGCTGGATCTCGGGGTAGCCGCGAAGGTGACCGAGGCCATCTGGTCCGATATAGGATCCTCCCGGTACGTCCTGGGTGGCCGCGTACAGCGTCGGCAGGGCACCGTGCTCGGCGTCGTTGAACAACCATCCGAGATACCGGTAAATCGCCCTGGAGACCCTGTCCGCCTGGTTCCCCAGGCTGGTCCTGGCGAGACCGGGATGGACAGTCACGGCCCGCACCCGGCTGCCGGCTTCGGTCAGCCGGCGCTGGAGCTCCAGGGTGAACAGGACGTTGGCCAGCTTGGAGGCGTTGTAGGCACCGGTCGCGTTGTAGCGGCGGTGCTCCCAGCTAAGGTCGTCGAGGTCGATGCGGCCTCGCCGGTGAAGCTGGGAGGAGACCGTAACGACCCGGTCGGTGATGACCGGCAGCAGCAGGTCGGTCAGGAGGAAGGGCCCGAGGTGGTTGGTGCCGATCTGGAGCTCGAAGCCGTCGACTGTCCGGCCTTCGGGCACCGCCATGATCCCGGCGTTGTTGACCAGGATGTCGAGCGCCCCGGTCCACCCGGCGGCGAACGCTCGCACCGAGGCGAGGCTGGCCAGGTCCAGCGGCAGCACCTCGGTGTGACCGGGAATGCCAGCGGCGGCGCGCTGGCCTTTCTCGGTGTTGCGTACCGCGAGGACGACGTGTGCACCAGCGCGGGCCAGTTCGCGGGCGGTGACCAGGCCGAGGCCGCTGGAAGCCCCGGTGACGACGACGGTCCGCCCCGACTGGCCGGTAAGTTCGGCTGCGGTCCACTTCGTGGAAGCCATTGCTCAGGCCGCCTTCCGGGCAGGAAGGGCAGGGCGGGCAAACGCGCTCCCGGCCGCCGTGGGCACAGGTGCGTCCATGGCCGGGTAGGCCCGGGCGGTGGCGCCGGGTCGTGTGTTAGCCAGCGCGGCGGGTGTACGGGACATATTGTGGTTCCTTCTGCTTGCGTGATATTTCGTGACCTGCGGGTCTCAGCGCTTGAGCGTGAGTAGTTCGCCGAAGCCCATGCGGGTCACGAAGTCGTCGGCTTCTTCTTCGTTGACCGTGTTGACGTCATCGACGTGGGACTGGGTGAAGTCGACGACGCTGCGGTAGGGCCTGGAACCGGCCGGCAGCGCGAGGATGCGGCTGATCTCGGTGGCCACTGCGGCGGGATTTGCGTCGGCGCCGGGCGCGTACAGCCCTTCGGTGGCCTCGTCGTAGCGGGCGATCATCGGGTCTAGTGCCGAGTAGGCTGATGTGACGGCTGGGTCGCTGGCGAGGCTGGCATCGGGGAAGTGCTCGGTGCCGTGGGTGAAGGCACCGGGCATGATGATCGTGGTCTCGATGCCGAACTGGCTGACCTCGTACGGGGTGGTCTGGGCGAGCACGTCGAACGCCGACTTGGAGGCGACGTACGGCCCCATGAACGGCGGCACGTCGACGGTGGTCGTGCTGCCAACGTAGACCAGGGTTCCGGAGCGCCGGTCCCGCATGTGCGGCAGGACGGCCCGGTTGACACGCTGGGCGCCGAGCACGTTGATGTCGAACAGGTGGGTGATGTCCTCGGGGGTGAAGGCTTCGGC
>JBAPYC010000189.1:0-1697 GCA_049284535.1 Streptosporangiaceae bacterium | reverse complement strand
GCGTCGTGCAGCGCGTAGACGCCGGGCGCCTGGTCGGGCGCGAGCTGCCCGCTGGCCAGCCGGCGCGCTGCCAGGTCGCGCTGGGTCGGCCTGGGCACGGTGCGCTCCCGGTGTGCCAGCACCATGGCCCCGAGCGCCGCGGTGATCAGCAGCGCGCCGGTGACCTCGAACGGGAACACGTAGGTGGTGAAGATCAGCCGGGCCAGGCCGATCAGGTTGCCCGCCCCGTTGGCGGGGCTGATGTTCTTGGCCGGGCCGATGGCGGCGTGCCCGATGCCCAGGATCAAGATGATGAACAGGCCGATCGCGCTCAGCCCGGCCGCCATCCGCTGGCCCTTGATCGTCTCCACGATGGAGTCCGCCGAGCTGATGCCGATCAGCATGATCACGAACAGGAACAGCATCAGCACCGCGCCGGTGTACACGATGATCTGCACGAAGGCCAGGAACGGGGCGCCCTGCATGGCGTACATGGTCGCCAGCGAGAGCATGACCACGGCCAGCATCAGGGCGCAGTGCACGGCCCGCCGGACCAGGATCATGGCCAGCGCGGCCCCGGTGGAGGCGATGGCCAGAATCCAGAAGATAGTCTCCCGGGCGATCGAGTCGGTGTTGGTGCCGTTGCTGGTGGCGGCGGCCAGGACGTGGTTCATTCGGCTGCCTCCCCCGCTGGGCGCTCGCCGACCGGCGCCGTGCCGGGATCGGGAGTGGTGGTATCCCTGGCACCGTCGTCGGCCACGGTGACGTCGATGTCCTGGACGCCCCATGTCGGCGGCGCGCCTTCGGCTCCGGCGAACACGGCGGCACCGCTTGGCCCGCCCGGGCCGGCCATGCCGGGCGCCCGCGCCGTCCCCACCACCCCGGCCGCGCCGAGCCGGTAGTAGTCCTTCTCGTCGTTGCCGAGCCGCATCGGATGCGGCGGCGGCTCCATGCCCTGCTGCAGCGGCACGAGCAGCTGCTCCTTGGTCCAGATCAGGTTCTCGCGGCTGTCGTCGGCGATCTCGTACTCGTTGGTCATCGTCAGCGCCCGGGTGGGGCACGCCTCGATGCACATGCCGCACAAGATGCAGCGCAGGTAGTTGATCTGGTAGACGGCGCCGTAGCGCTCGCCCGGGGAGAAGCGTTCGTCGGCGGTGTTGTCCCGGCCCTCGACGTAGATGGCGTCGGCCGGGCAGGCCCACGCGCACAGCTCGCAGCCGATGCACTTCTCCAGCCCGTCCGGCCACCGGTTGAGCTGATGGTGGCCGTGGAAGCGCGGCGCAGTGGGCCGCTTCTCCTCCGGGTACTGGACGGTCTCCACCTTCCGGAACATCTCCTGGAAGGTGACCCCGAACCCCTTGATCGGGTTGAGGAAATCAAGCACCAGTGACCTCCTTCGCCGACGCGTCGGTATCGCTGGCGACGGTGGTAATGCCGGGACCGGCATCGAGGCCGACGCCGTGGTAATGCGGCAGGTCGAGCGGGGGCACCGGGTAGGCGCTGCCGGTCACGGCCTGGCCGGGCCCGCCCTCGGCCGCCTCGGTTCCGGGCTCACTGGGCGCGTACCGGGCCGCGCGCTGCTGCGCGGCGCTGTCCCACATCCAGGCCAGCGCCAGGATGAGCACGATGACCAGGCCGAAGACGACGTACGGGGCCTTGGAGCTGGTGTCCAGCCGCCAGGCCCGCACGGTGGCGATGAGCAGGATCCACACGATCGA
>JBAPYC010000188.1:0-8950 GCA_049284535.1 Streptosporangiaceae bacterium | reverse complement strand
GCGCTGGCGGTCGCCCACGGGCGGGCCACGGCGCAGGCGGCGGCGTTGCGGGGCTAGCAGCCACGGCCGCCGGGCAACACCGGTCTCTGGCAACCACGGCACGTCACATGATCAGGATCCGGCGACGTGCCGGTCGCGACCGGTCCAGTAGGGCTCCCGGAGCACCTTGCGCTGAAGCTTGCCGACGGGGCTCTTCGGCAGCGGCTCGGTCTGGAATTTCACCGTGCTCGGTTTCTTATATGAGCCCAGGTCGGCACCGCACATCTTGGTGATCTCCTCTTCGGTGACGGTCGCGCCCGGGCGCACGGTACACACCGCCATCGGCGTCTCACCCCACTTTTCGTGCGGAATGCCGAAGACCGCGACCTCCAGGACATCGGGATGGGCTGAGATCACATTCTCCAGTTCGGCCGGCCAGATGTTGTAGCCGCCGGAGATGATCATGTCGTCCTTGCGGTCGAATACGTAGAGGTAGCCATTGCGGTCCAGCATCCCGATGTCGCCGGTGAGCACCCAGCCGCCCACCAGACGCTCGCGCGTCTTGCCGGGGTCGCTCCAGAAGGACAGCATCTGGCCTTCACAGCGGATCGCAATCTCGCCTTCCTCCCCGGCCGGGAGGCTCTGATTGGCGTCGCCGCGGATTTCCAGGTCGGCGAACGGCAACGGGCGGCCGGCCGATCGCAGCGGAGTCGACCCCTCGACCTCGGCGAACCATTCCTGCGGGCCGATGAACGTCGCGGGCAGCGCCTCGGTCTGGCCGTAAAGCTGGTACAGCACCGGGCCGAACACGTCTTTTGCCCGCAGTGCCGTGCTGGCCGCGATCGGCGCCCCCGCGATCAGGATCGTCTTGAGCCGGGAGTAGTCCCGGCCGCGGGCCCCGGGATGCTGGGACAGCGCGCTGAGCAGAGTTGGCACCGCGAACATGTAGTTCACCGGGACGGATTCGATCACGTCCAGCATCGCTTCGACATCGGTGGTGCCGAGCAGGAAGTTGCTTGCCCCCTGCAGCCACATCGGCAGGTACAGGTAACCGGAACCGTGCGAGATGGGGCCGACATGCAGGCAGGTGTCACCTACCTGGACCGGGGGCAGCGCGTACGTCCAGTCCCGTCCGGCCGCGAGCCACGAGCGGTGTGTGTTGGCCACCCCTTTGGCCTGGCCGGTGGTACCGCCGGTGTGCCGGATGATGTACCAGTCGTCCGGGTCGATCGCGGGGTCGGGATCAGTACCGGACTGGCTGGCCAGCCAGTCCTCGTACCCGTCGTCCCTGACGATGATGTGCTCCAGGGCGGGCAGCTCGTCAGCGAGGCCCTCCACCGAGGACAGGTACCTGGGCTCCACGACCAGCGCCCGGCAATCGGTGTGCCCGAGGTTGTGGGCGTGGGCCGCCCGGCTGTCGCGGGCATACAGAGGAACGCGGACCAGTCCCGCCGCCGCGGCCCCGGCGAAGATGTCCTGCGATTCGAGGCTGTTGTCCTCAAGTGAGGCGACGCGATCGCCGGGCGCCAGGCCGAGGGCAAGCAGCCCGTTGGCCATCCGCACACCGCGATCCCAGGCCTCGGCGAAGGTCAGTGTCCGGTCCGCGGACCGCACGGCGGGGCGGTCCGCGTAGAAGCGCGCGGAGCGGCGCATCAGTTCCCGGACATCCATCAGGATCCTCCCTGTCTCGGCGTGCGGCAGAGCCGACGCCGGCGAGCGGGGAGGCACACGGCGCCGTGTGATCCCTAACTTTGACCGTAATGCGTGTACTCGTCAAGACTGTGTCCTGACTAGCGCCTCAGGAGGATCCCATATGGACCATGCCACTGCGGACGACGCCCTCATCCTGGCTGCTGGGAGCCTGGCTGCTGCCCGGCCGGATACCCGCGGGCCGAGCGCCCGGGCCATGCTGTTCACCGTGCTCGGCGAATACCTGCGGGATCAGGGCAGTGCGGCCTGGACCAACACGCTCGTGGTGGCGCTGGGCGAACTGGGCTTCGCTGAGGCGGGCGCCCGCCGGGCGCTGTCCCGGGCCGCGGCGGCGGACTGGCTCACCGCCCAGCGGCACGGGCGCAGGATCCGCTGGTCCCTGACGCCCACGGCTGTCCGGCATTTCGCCGAGTCGGCGGTCGAGGCGTATCAGCGGCGCCGCCAGGTGGAGTCCTGGGACGGCAAGTGGCTGGTGCTCACCACCTCGGTACCGGAGAGCCAGCGCGCCCTGCGGCACACGCTGCGCACCCAGCTGCGCTGGGCCGGATTCGGCCCCCTCGGCCAGGGGGTGTGGGTCAGCCCGGCACGACGTTCCCGCCATCAGGTCGTGCCGCTGCTCAAGGAACTCGGGCTGGCCTCCAGTACCGTGTCCTTCCTCGGCGAGCTCGGTCCGGTCGGCAGCGAGTACGAGGTGGTGCACGACGCCTGGGACCTGGGCGGCCTGTCGCACGACTACCGCGACTTCGTCCGCCAGCTGGCGCACCTGCCGGAGGATGGCACTCCCCGTGATCTGTTCGTCCGGCTGACCGCGATCGTGCACGGCTGGAGGCAGTTCATCCTGAAGGACCCCGCGCTGCCCGGTGAGCTGCTGCCGGCCGGCTGGATCGGCCACCAGGCCCGCGCGCTGTTCTACGAGCGTCACGACCGCTGGTTCCCGGCTGCCGCCCGCTGGCTGCACGAGCTGGACGCAAGCGAGCCAGGCCCAGCCTAACATAGGACACAAGGATTGCGATCGTCATGAAAGGCTCCTAGCATGCGGACTAGCGAGAACGTCACCGGTAGCGAGGGAACGCGTGGACATTGATCTGCTGGCCCCGCGGGCTCTGGCGGATCCGCAGGCGCTGTTCGGGGAGCTGCGGGAACTCCAGCCGGTCGTGTGGAGCGATCGGCACAAGGCGTGGATCGTCACCACCTACACCGACGTGCTCGATGGGTTCCGGGACCGCGACGCACTGTCCTCCGACCGGCTCACCCCGCTGGAACAGCGCCTGTCCGCCGAGCGCAGGGACGTCCTCGCGCTGACGTTCGAGGTGCTGCGGGGCTGGATGACCTTCCACGACATGCCGCGGCACGCAGTTCTGCGGGATCCGGTCCGCCTCGCCTTCACCCCGAAGCGCATCGACCTGCTCCAGGCCAAGACCGAGGCCATCGTCGCCGGGCTGCTCGACGACATGGCCGCCCTCGGTGAGTTCGATCTCAAGGGCGAGTTCGCTTTCCCGCTGTCGGCCGTCGTCATCGCGGAGATGCTGGGCATCCCGCCGTCCGACCGGGAAAGGTTCAGGACCTGGTCGAGAAAGCTGGCCGCGATCGTCTTCGGCGAGTCACGCCAGGCCGACCAGGCCGGCGTCGCCGCCGAAGGCGCCGCGGAGTTCGTCGACTACTTCGGCTGGCTCATCGCGCAGCGGACAGCCGCCCCCGCGGATGACCTGGTGAGTGCGCTCATCGCGGCCCGGCATACCGCCGGCCGGCCGGGGCTGACCGACATGGAGGTCATCGGCGCGTGCACGCTGCTGCTGTTCGCGGGTCATGAGACGACGAGCAACTTCGTCACCAACGCCGTCCTCGCGCTGCTCCGGCATCCGGATCAGGCCGCGCTGTTCGCCACCAGGGGCGATCTGACCGCCCCGGCAATCGAGGAACTGCTCCGCTTCGACGGCCCGGTCAAGGTCATGGTGCGGACCGTCGCCACCGACCACGAGCGCGGTGGCCAGCAGATGACCACGGGGCAGATCGTCTATCTCGGGGTGCTGGCGGCCAATCACGATCCCGCGGTCTTCGGCCGGCCCGGCGACCTGAACCTGCAGCGCCCGGCCGGCAAGCCGAACGTCGCGTTCGGCCAGGGAGCTCACTTCTGCCTCGGTCACGCCCTGGCCAGGCTCGAGGCGTCCGTGGCGCTGCGCGCGCTATTCGCCCGGTTCCCGGCCATGCAGCTGACCACGGACCAGCTCGGCTGGGAGCCACTGATCCTGACGCGGTCGCTCACGGCGCTGCCGGTGCGGGTGAGTTAGCCACCGGCGCACGCGCCCCATCCGTTCGGCATGAATGAACGGGAGTTGATGCGAGCGGTCGCTCGCGTTCTTCCGCAGCCCTTGGCCGGAATGGCCGTAGTTGTTAGCCTGGGCGATGCGAGCGGATACTCGCACCTGGAGGTGCGGCGGTGAACGGACAGGACAGCACTGGCCCGGCTGACACTGGCCCTGCTGACACTGGCCCCCCTGGCACTGGCCCGGCTGACACTGGCCCGGCTGACACTGGCCCGGCCGTCACGACGGCCAGCGGTATCCCGGTTCCGGTTGTCGCGACGAGCGCCGACGTGCGCGACGGGCTGGCTGACCGGCTGGGCCAGCCCGGCGAGTACCCGTTCACCCGCGGGATCCGGCCCGAGATGTACCGCACCCGGCCGTGGACCATCCGCCAGCTGGCTGGTTTCGGCACGGCCCGCGACACCAACCAGCGGTACCGGATGCTGCTCGACCAGGGCGCGACCGGGGTCAACGGGGTGTTCGACTACCCGAGCCTGCGCGGGTTCGACTCCGATGATCCCGGGGCGGGCTCGGACGTCGGCCGCGGCGGCGTGGCGGTAGACGTCCGCGACGACTTCGGCGAGCTGTTCGACGGAATCGACCTGGCCCGCGTGAGCGTGTCGCTGGTGTCATCTCAGCCCATCGGCGCCGTGAGTCATTTCGCCATGTTCCTGCACACGGCGGCCGCTCGGGGGATCCGTCCCGGCGCCCTGACGGGAACCAGCCAGAACGACTTCCTGATGGAGACCGCGATTACCATCGCTCCGCAGGCGCTGCCGCCGCCGGCGTCGTTCCGGCTGGAGTGTGATCTGGCGGAATACACGCTGCAGCACGTCCCGCGCTGGAACCCGGTGTCGGTGAGCGGCTACAACTACCGCGAAGCCGGCGCCAACGCGATCACCGAAGGCGCCCTGACGCTCGCCCACGGCCAGGCCATCGCCCGTGAGCTCGGCCGCCGCGGCATCGATCCGCTCAGGTACCTGCCGCGCATCTCGTTCTTCCTCGACTCGCACTCGGACTTCTTCGAGGAGATCGCGAAGTTCCGGGCCCTGCGCCGGATGTGGGCGCGATGGGTCCGCGACGAGCTGGGCGTGACCGACCCCGCGGCCCAGCGCTTCCGGTTCCACACCCAGACCGCCGGCGTCACCAGCACCGCCCGCCACGCGCACGTCAACATCGCGCGCAGCATGACCCAGGGGCTGGCCGCGGTCCTCGGCGGCACCCAGTCCCTGCACGTCGACGGCTACGACGAGGCGATCTCCATCCCGACCGAGCACGCGGCCCGGACCGCGCTGTACAGCCAGCTGGTCCTCCTGCACGAAACCGGGGTCGCCCGCAGCGCCGACCCGCTGGGCGGCAGTTACCTGGTCGAGTACCTCACCGACGCGGTCGAGGAACGGGTAGCTGCCCTGATCGCCACGATCGACGAGATGGGCGGCCTGGTGGCGGCGACCGAGTCCGGCTGGGTCCACCGCGAGCTCGCCAGCACCGCGTTCGCGGACCAGTCCGCGCTCGAGACCGGCGAGCAGCTGGTCGTCGGGATCAACCTGGAGGCCGGGCAGGAGGACGCACCGGTGGAACCGTTCCGGCTGCCGCCCGGCACCCTCGCCGAACAGTGCCGCAGGCTCGCCGGGGTGCGGGCCCGCCGGGACCCCGAAGCCTGGAGCCAGGCGATCGGCGAGCTGGAAAAAACCGCGCTCGGCAGCGGCAACGTGATCCCGGCCGTGCTGCGCGCCGTCGAGGCCGACGCCACCGTGGGTGAGATAGGAGCCGCGTTCCGCCGCGCCGCCGGGACCTGGGAGTTCCCGCTGTGGTGAGTGGTCGCGGCCAGTCCGCGGCGGATCCCGGCCGGGCCCTGGCCGGGCGCAGGGTGGTCATCGCCAAGCTGGGTTTCGACGCGCACTGGCGTGGCGTGATCGTCGTGGCCAACGCACTGCGCAACGCGGGGATGGAGGTCATCTACCTCGGGCACGCCACGCCCGCGCAGGTGGCAGCCACGGCCATCGCCGAGGATGCCGACCTCATCGGCCTGTCCAGCCTGTCGGGCAACCACCTGGACGAGGCCGCTGCTGTCCTGCGCGAGCTGCAGGCCCGGGACGGGCTGGACATCCCCGTGGTCATCGGCGGCACGATCCCCGCCGAAGACGCCCGCACGCTGACCGGCGCCGGGCTGAGCGCCGTGTTCCCGACCGGCAGCCCGCTGGCGCAGATCCGCCAGCAGATCGCCGCGCTCCTTGGCACTGGCGATCAGGCGGTGCCGCGATGACGGCCGCCCGTCCGGCCCAGCTCCGGTCAGCACAACGCCGCGAGCTGCTCGTGACCACGGCGAGCCGCCATATGATCGAGCGCGGCTTCGAGGGCTTCTCGGTCAACACTCTCGCCGAGGACGTCGGGATGAGCGTCGGCGGGATGTACCGCTACATCAAGACCAAGTCCGACCTGCTGGTGATGGCGTGCGAGGACATCTACGGCGGGTTGCGCGAGCAGCTCGCCGAGGTGACGACGGGAGAAAACCCGCTGCCGGACAGGCTCCGAGCCGCCATCGAGCTGTACCTGCGCAGCTGCCTGACCCACCAGGACCAGATCCTGCTCACCTACCGCGAGTACCGCAATCTGCCCCGCGACGCCCAGCACCGGTACATGGACCGTGAGAAAGGCATCGCCGGGGTTTTCACTGACATCATCACGGCTGGCATCCGCCGGGGCATCTTCAGCTCAGGCGCCTCCCCCGCGCTGCTCGCCGAGGACATCATCGTCCTCGGGCACCTGCCTGCGCTCAAGGCCTGGGCCCTGCGCAACGAGGTCACCGCGCTGGACCTCATACGCCAGCACACCGAGCTGATCATGTCGCGGCTGATGCCAGCCTCTTCTCACGGACCGGCCCCCGCCCAAGAATCGGGAGATATCTGATGACTTTGCTGGATCCTCGCCCCACTGGAGCCGCAGAGAACGGCCCAGCTGACGGCACCGCGGACGACGCCGTGCGGTCGCGCCGCACCGGTGCCCGCGCGGTCGCTCAAACACTCATCGACAACGGCGTCACCGACTTGTTCGGGATCCATGGCTACATCAACCCGGTGATCGAGGAGGCGTGCCGGCTGGGCGCCCGGATGTGGCATTTCCGCCATGAGCAGGCCGCCGGGTTCGCCGCGGAGGCCTACGCCCGGCTCACCCGCAAGCCCGGGGTCTTCTTCGTCTCGGCTTCGGCGGGGATGGCCAACGCCCTGTCGTCTTTGTCCCAGGGCATCGGCACCAGGAGCCCGCTCATCCTGCTCGTGGGCCAGCACGGCACGGCCGGGGATGAACTCGGGATCCTCCAGGAGGGATACGCGGCACAGGCATTCGGTTCGGTCGCCAAGTGGACGCGGCGCCTGACCGACTGGGAGCTCAACTCCTTCTGGGTCCGCAAGGCGCTCATCGACGCCACCACCTACCCGCCCGGCCCGGTCGTCCTGGAGATCCCGCTGAACAACCAGTGGGCGTACGGCGAGGCCGTCCAGCGTAAGTACGCCGCGTCGATCACCGAGCTCCCGCAGGTGCCCCAGACCCAGGCCGACCCGGCCCTGGTCCAGGACGCCGCCGAGCTGCTGGCCCGCGCGCAGCGCCCGGTGATCATCGCGGGCGACGGCGTCTACTGGTCCGCGGGTGGCCCGGAGCTGACCGCGCTGGCCGAGTACCTGCAGGCTCCGACCGGGACCCGGCGCACCGCGCGCGGGATCCTCAGCGAGCGGCATCCGCTGGCCATGGCGTCTGGCTACCGGGGCCCGCTGCTGCGCGCGGCCGACGTGGTGCTCATCGCGGGCCTGCGGGCAGGTGAGCTGGAATCGTGGTTCGAGGCGCCGGACTGGCCCTCCCCGGCCACCACCACCTACATCCAGTCCCAGGACAGCCCGGATGAGCTGTGGTGGGGACTCGAGTCACACATGCTCGTGGGTTCCAGCAAGCTGGTACTCGGGCAGCTGCTCGACAGACTCCGGCTGCTGCGGGGTTCCGGCACACCAATCGACCGAACGGAGTGGGTGCACGCCCTCGGCGAATCCCGCGACAGCTACCGCCACCGGCGCGCCGAGCATCTGACGGCCGTGGCCGGCCGCTCCCCGATCCACACCTACGAGCTCGCGCAGGCGATCGCCGATGAGGCCGACGACGACGCGACGATCATTTACGACTCCTACCAGGGATCGCTGTACCTGACCGACGCCCTGCAGGCCACCTTCGCCGGTCAGGTCCTCGACGCCGGACCGCGGGTGGCCCTCGGCCAGGGCGTGGGCATGTCCTTCGGGGCGGGCATCGCCCGGCCCGGCAAGCAGATCATCAGCCTCATCGGCGACGGCGGGATCGGCCTGGCCGGCATGGACATCGAGACCCTGACCCGCTACGGCGTGCCCGCGGTCCTGGTCATCCTCAACAACGGCTCGTGGGGCGGTAACGCGCTCATGCACGACGACCTCCAGCCCGGTATGGGGTCGTGGGATATGACTCCCGATCTGCGCTATGACCAGGTCTTCAAGCCGTTCGGCTGCCACGTCGAGCGGGTCGAGGACGCGAGCCAGCTGCGCCCCGCCCTGCGGCGCGCGATGGACTCCGGCCAGGTCGCCATCGTCGATGTGGTAGCCGACTCCGAAAGCGTCGAGGCCTCCGCCCCGTGGCTCCGGCTGAAGATCGGCGAGTACTACAGCCGGGGCCTGGAAGATTTGGCGCCGCAGCTGCGCCGCCACTTCGAGACGCTGTCGGCCGTCGAGGTCCTGCGGCTGCACAAGTCAGCCCTTGACAACGGCACCCGGATCCCGCTGTCGTTCATGGCCGGGTTGTGCGGCCGCGACGAGGCAGAGCTGGCGGAGCTGGCGGCGAAGACCGGCTACCGTTACTGAGCTGGCGCGGCACTAAGGGTTACGCCGGCTGCGAGACGGTTGACCAGATGGCCGCAGAGCTGAAAGCGTGGCAGCGATGGATGAACC
>JBAPYC010000187.1:0-7274 GCA_049284535.1 Streptosporangiaceae bacterium | reverse complement strand
TCTCCACGGTGCGCCCAACGCGCTGGCCGGCGCGATCACCGGCGTCGGGTTCATCGGCGGCGGGCTGGTGTTCCGCCGGGCCGCCGGACGTGGCGAGGTGGTCGTCGGCCTGAACACGGCCGCCGCGATCTTCGCGGCCGCGGCCATCGGCGCGGCGGCCGGCATGATCCGTCCGGGACCCGCTGACCAGCCCCCCCGAACGTCAGGACCCGGCGCGCCAGGATGCGGCGGACCTTGGCCCCGGGGCCGGGTCCGGAGCATCTGATCCCGGGCCTGACCTGGGGCCCTGACACCGGGGCGCTGCTAGCCGGCCCGGGCGGACGACCTGACCTCGAGGTGGTCGAGCAGCGTGGCGGAGGCGGCCGCGATGGCGTCGACGGCCTGGCCGAACGCTTCGGCGTTATGCCCGGCGGGCGTACGGAAGCCGCTGATCTTCCTTACATACTGGAGCGCGGCCGCGCGGATATCGTCGTCGGTCACCTGGTCGGCGTACGGGGGGCGCAGCGTCTTGATGCTTCGGCACATACCCCGACGGTACGTCATCAGTCCAGGCCCAGCAGCCCCTCGATCCCCACGGTCAGGCCGGCCGGCAGCGAGCCGATCTGCCGGACGGCGAGCAGCACACCGGGCATGAACGAGGACCGGTCCAGCGAGTCGTGCCGGATGGTGAGCGTCTCGCCGTGCCCGCCGAGGAGCACCTCCTGATGAGCGACCAGCCCCGCGACCCGCACCGAGTGGACGTGCACGTCGTCCACGACGGCGCCGCGGGCGCCCGGCAGGGATGACGCGGTGGCGTCCGGCGGGGCGCCCAGGCCGGCCGCGGTCCGCTCCGTGGCGATCATGGCGGCGGTGCGCAGCGCCGTCCCAGACGGGGCATCCGCCTTGCTGGCGTGGTGCAGCTCGATGACCTCGGCGGACTCGAAGAACCTGGCGGCCTGGGCGGCGAAGCGCATCATCAGGACGGCGCCGATGGAGAAATTCGGCGCGATCAGGACGCGCACATCCGGGTAATCCGGCAGCCAGCCACGCACCTCCTCCAGCCTGTCCTCGGCGAAGCCGGAGGTGCCGACCACGACGTCCAGGTCGTGCTCGGCGCACCAGCGCAGGTTCTCCAGGACCACGCCGGGATGGGTGAAGTCCACCACCACGTCACATCCGGTCAGGGCGTCGAGTTTGTCGCCCTCGTCGACCTCGGCCGCGACCTCCAGGTCCGCGGCCTCGGTGACCACGCGGACCACCTCAGATCCCATCCGCCCCCGGGCTCCGAGCACCCCGACCTTTGTCATCGCCGTCTCCACTCGAGCTCACATGATCGTGTGCAGTTACCCCCCGGTTGCGGGGGGGTAACTGCACACGTTACTGCGATTGCGGGCGTTCAGGCCTGGAAGGCGCTGGCGTCGTCGAAGGGGCCGACCACGGCCAGGGCCTTGGGCCGGGTGAGGATCTCCTCGGCGACCGCGCGGACGTCGTCGTGGCTGACGGCGTTGATGGCGGCGATCACCTCGTCGACCGGCTCGAGCGCGGGATAGACGAGCTCGGACTTGCCCAGGCGGCTCATCCGTGAGGACGGGTCCTCCAGGCCGAGCACGATCGAGCCGCGTACCTGGCCCTTGCCCCGGTCCAGTTCGGCGTCGCTGAGACCGCCGTCGAGCACCCGGGTGATCTCCTCGGCGCAGATGGCCAGCACCTCGTCCGCTTTGGACGGCAGGCAGCCGACATAGATGCCCCACATCCCGGTGTCGGCGTGCTGCCCGGCGAAGCTGTAGACCGAGTAGGCCAGGCCGCGCTTCTCCCGGACCTCCTGGAACAGCCGGGAGGACATGCCGCCGCCGAACGCGGCGTTCAGCACGCCGAGGGCGAACCTGCGGTCGTCGGTCCGGGCCAGCGCCTCGCAGCCGAGGACCAGGTTGGCCTGCTCAATGCCGCGCGAGACCAGCGTGGTCCCGGTCCCGGCCGGATGGCCGACCTGGTCGCCGGCCAGTCGCGGCGGGGCGGGCTCGGCCGCGCGCTCCAGCGCCGGGCCGAACGCCTGCCGGACCAGTTCGGTCACAATCTCGTGGTCCAGGTTTCCCGCGGCCGCCACGACCAGGTGCTCCGGGGTATACCGATCAAGGTAGTGCTCGTAGATCTGCTCCCGGCTGATCGAATTGATCGAGTCCGTGGTGCCCAGGATCGGCCGCCCCAGCGGGGTGTCACCGAACAGCTTCGCGGTGAACGCCTCGTGCACGGTGTCCGTGGGATCGTCGTCGTTCATCGCGATCTCTTCGAGCACCACGTTGCGCTCGGCGTCCACGTCCTTGGGCGTGATCAGCGAGCCGGTCACCATGTCGGACAGGACGTCCACGGCCAGCGGCAGGTCCACGTCTAGCACCCGCGCGTAATAGCAGGTGTACTCCTTGGCGGTGAACGCGTTCATCTCGCCACCGACCGCGTCCATCTCCGCGGAGATGTCCAGCGCGGTACGCCGCTCGGTGCCCTTGAAGAGCAGGTGCTCCAGATAGTGCGTGGCGCCCGCGTGGGCGTGGTCCTCGTCCCGGGAGCCGACGCCCACCCAGATGCCGAGGGCGACCGAGCGGACCGCGGGCAGGAATTCAGTAACTACCCGCAGTCCGCCAGGAAGGACAGTGCGATGGACACCGCGCGGTGGTTCGGTGGCCACTAGTCGCGCGGCCCGCGCGTGCGGTGCCGGGTCCGGCGCTGGCCGTCGCGGTCGCCGCCGCCCCGGTCGCCATTCCGGTCACCGTCGCGGGACTCACGGGGACGGTCGCTGCGGGGTGATTCCCCGCCGCCGAGGTCCTCGCCAGCCGCCTCGCGCTCGACCACCTCGACCGGCACCAGCGAGAGCTTGCCGCGGTCATCGACCTCGCGGATCTCGACCTGGATCTTGTCGCCGATGTGCACGACTTCGTCGATGTTCTCGATTCGCTTGCCGCCGTGCAGCTTGCGGATCTGGGTGATGTGCAGCAGGCCGTCCTTGCCGGGCAGCAGCGAGACGAACGCGCCGAACGTGGTCGTCTTCACCACCGTGCCGAGGAAGCGCTCGCCGACCTCGGGCATGTGCGGGTTGGCGATGGCGTTGATCGCCGCCCGGGCCGCCTCGGCCGAGGTGCCGTCGGTCGCCCCGACGTAGATGGTGCCGTCGTCCTCGATCGTGATCTCGGCGCCGGTGTCGTCCTGGATCGAGTTGATCATCTTGCCCTTCGGGCCGATGACCTCGCCGATCTTGTCCACCGGGACCTTGATCGTGATGATCCGCGGGGCGTAGACCGACATCTCGCCCGCCTCGCTGATGGCACCACGCATGACGTCGAGGATGGTCATCCGGGCCCCGCGGGCCTGCTTCAGCGCGGCCCCGAGCACCGAGGCGGGAATGCCATCGAGCTTGGTGTCGAGCTGCAGCGCGGTGACGAACTCCCGCGTGCCGGCGACCTTGAAGTCCATGTCGCCGAACGCGTCCTCGGCACCGAGGATGTCGGTCAGCGTCACGTACTGGCCGCCCTCGTGGATCAGGCCCATGGCGATGCCGGAGACCATGTCCTTCAGCGGCACACCCGCGTCCAGCAGGGACATGGTGGAGGCACAGACCGAGCCCATCGAGGTTGAGCCGTTGGAGCCGAGGGCCTCGGAGACCTGGCGGATCGCGTACGGGAACTCCTCGCGGGTGGGCAGCACCGGGATCAGCGCCCGCTCGGCCAGCGCGCCGTGGCCGATCTCGCGCCGCTTGGGCGAGCCCACGCGGCCGGTCTCCCCGGTGGAGTACGGCGGGAAGTTGTAGTTGTGCATGTAGCGCTTGGTGCGGTCCGGGTTGAGCGTGTCGATCATCTGCTCCATCCGGAGCATGTTCAGCGTGGTCACGCCCAGGATCTGGGTCTCGCCGCGCTCGAAGAGCGCGGACCCGTGCACCCGGGGCAGCACGTGCGTCTGCGCGGACAGCGGCCGGATGTCGGTCAGGCCGCGGCCGTCGATGCGGACCCCGTCCCGGATGACCCGCTCCCGGACCAGCTTCTTGGTCAGCGCCCGGAAGGCGGCGCTGATCTCGCTGGCCCGGCCCTCGAACTCCTCGGCCAGCTTCTCCTGGGCCAGGGCCTTGACCCGGTCGGTCTCGGCCTCGCGCTCCAGCTTGCCCACGATGGTCAGGGCCTGGGCCAGCTCAGCGGAGACCTCGCGGGCGACGGCCTCGTACACGTCCTCGCCGTAGTCGACGAAGATCGGGTACTCGGTCGTGGCCTTGCCGGCCTCGGCGGCCACCCGCTGCTGGGTCTCGCACAGGATCTTGATGAACGGCTTGGCCGCCTCCAGGCCCTCGGCCACCGTGTCCTCGGTCGGGGCCACCGCGCCGCTGTCCGCGTCCGCGATCAGCTTGAGCGTCTCCGGGGTGGACTCGGCCTCGACCATCATGATGGCCACGTCGCCGTCGGCCAGAAGCCGGCCGGCGACCACCATGTCGAAGGTCGCCTGGGACAGCTGCTCATGGGTGGGGAAACCGACCCACTGGCCCTTGATCAGCGCCACCCGGACACCGCCGATGGGGCCGGAGAACGGCAGCCCGGCCAGCTGGGTGGACATGGACGCGGCGTTGATCGCGACCACGTCGTACAGGTGCTGCGGGTCCAGGGCGAGAATGGTCGCCACGATCTGGATCTCGTTGCGCAGGCCCTTGACGAACGACGGGCGCAGCGGCCGGTCGATGAGCCGGCAGGTGAGGATGGCGTCCTCGGACGGACGGCCCTCCCGCCGGAAGAACGAGCCGGGAATCCGGCCCACCGCGTACATCCGCTCTTCCACGTCCACGGTGAGCGGGAAGAAGTCCAGGTTGTCCTTGGGCTTCTTGGACACGCTGGTCGCGGACAGGACTACGGTCTCGCCGTCCAGCGTGACGACGCTGGACCCGGCCGCCTGGCGGGCCAGCCGGCCCGTCTCGAACCTGATTGTATGTACGCCAAATTCGCCGTTATCGATAACGGCTTCGGCACTGTGGACACCCTCCACGGGTGAGACCTCCTTGCGGTAGATCCCGCACCCACCCGCCGCCGTGCCGCTTGTGGCCTGGCTCGCCTGCAATGCTTACCTGAAGCAGGGCAGCCGGCCGGTCTTCGATCGAAGTCCTCGGGTATGAGGCCTGAGGCCAACCCGGGGACCACTACCGAGGACCGGCCCATGGCGCTCGGGGCCGGGGGCTACGGGATGTCAGTGTTGTTTGTTCAGTTGTTCCTGGCCGGGCTGTGTTCTGCCCGGACTGTGTTCTGCCCGGACTGGCTAGCGGCGGATGCCGAGGCGTTCCCGGACCGCGCGGTAGCGGTTGATGTCCTTTTTGGCCAGGTACTTCAGCAGCCTGCGGCGGCGGCCGACCAGCAGCAGCAGCCCACGGCGGCTGTGGTGGTCGTGCTTGTGCACCTTCAGGTGCTCGGTCAGGTGGTTGATCCGCCTGGTCAGCAGTGCGACCTGGACTTCCGGCGAACCGGTGTCACCCTCACTGGTCGCGTACTCCGCCAGGATTTCCTTCTTGACGGCGGTGTCGAGCGGCACGTGACTCCTTAAGATTTGGTACGGAACGCATTTCATCGGGATGATCCCCGCAGGGCAGCCGCATGAGGGTGCAGCACGCCCTATTCTGTCCCGGTTACTCGCCGGGCAGCGTTTCACATTACCACGGGCCGTGAAGCGATCGCGCCGCGTCCGGACGGCTCACGGTCGCGCAGGCCACGAGTGCGGTGCACGGATCCGGGAATGGCTTTAACGCCGCCCGTTCGGCCCGATCCTCGTGTTGAGGGACGTGGCGGCCGCTTTCTAGACTTGGCAAATGCCCGATCTGCGCGTTGCGCGCCGTCTGCCCCGACGCCTGTCATCCACCTCCCCTCCGCGGGCCCGTCCGGCCTGGTGGCCGACCTGGTCGCAGGCAGCCGGGCTGCGGGCGCTGCGCGCGGTGCTGGTGATCCCCCCGCTGTTCGCGATCACGTTTGAGGGCTTCGGCAACCTGCAGATGGCCCTGTTCGCCGCGTTCGGCGGCTTCGCGAACCTGATCTTCGCCTCGTTCGGCGGTACCCGCCGGGACAAGCTCATCGCGCATCTCGGGCTGGCCGTGATCGGGAGCGTCGCGCTGATCATCGGCACGGCGGTCAACAGCATCACCTGGCTGGCGGTGCTGGTCACCATCCCGGTGACGTTCGGGATCTTCTTCGCGGGCGTGGCCGGGCCCAACGCCGCTTCCGGAGTGAACGCCGCGCTGCTCCTGTTCGTGCTGCCGGTGGCCACGCCCGGCACCATCAGCATGATCCCGGACCGGCTGGCGGGCTGGTGGCTGGCCTCGGCGGTCTCCACCGTGGCCGTGCTGTTCCTGTCGCCGCCGCCCCCCGGCGACCGGCTCCGCGCGGCCGCGGCCAACTCGGCCCGGACGCTGGCCTCGCACCTGCTGGCTTCGGTCAACGGCACGGCCACCGGCGCCGACATGCAGGCCTGCCGGGCCGCCAAGGACCAGCTGCTGAATACCTTTGCCGCCACGCCGTACCGGCCGGTCGGCCTGGCCACGGCCGACCAGGGCATGGCCGCCCTGGTGCAGCTGCTCGAATGGTGCACCGCGCTGATCGCCGACGCCACCGACGGGCACCCGAACCTGGACCGCGCCGCGCAATCCGACCGTGACCTGCTCACCCTGGTCGCCCGGGTGCTGTCCCGGGTCGGCGACCTGCTGTCCGGGGCGCCGGACGCGCCGGACGGGCCCACCCTGCTGGGTGAGGAGGCAGAGATCATCTCCGCGCGCGAGGCCAGTGCCGCCTACCACCGGTCGGCTGTCCCCGGCGGGGGGGACTACGACGCCGTGGAGATCGTCGCCCGGCACGCCTTCCACGCCCAGGCCATCGCCGTCGCGGTGCAGGCCATCGTGGCCGACACGCTGGTCGCCACCAGGCTGGCTGATCCGGAGACCATCGCCGCCAGGCGGCGCGACTGGTACGGCATCCAGCCGGAGGGATCCTCGGCCGAACGCCGGGCGGCCGCGGTCTCCGGGGCGTTCGGCGTCCTGGCCAGGCACGCCAGCTTCCGCTCGGTGTGGTTCCTCAATGCCCTGCGCGGATCGCTGGCCCTGGCCGCGGCCGTGCTGGTGGCCGACCTGTCCGGGGTTCAGCACGGATTCTGGGTGGTCCTCGGTACCTTGTCGGTGCTGCGGACGAACGCGGCGTCCACCGAGTCCACCGCCCTGCGCGCCCTCGGCGGCACGGCCGTCGGCTTCGCTGTCGGCGCGCTGCTGCTGCTCGGCATCGGCACTAGCCCCCCGGCGC
>JBAPYC010000186.1:0-6325 GCA_049284535.1 Streptosporangiaceae bacterium | reverse complement strand
TCGCCATCTACCTGGGTAACGGCCTGATGATCCAGGCGCCCGAGCCGGGCCAGGACGTCGAGATCATCCCGGCCGACTTCGGCTCCCAGTTCGCCGGCGCCATCCGCGTCGACCCCCGCACCGCCGCCGCAGTCGCCGCCGGCCTAGCCTGACGCTGGTGACGGTGTAGCTGCCGCCTGGTGCAGCTTCAATTACCCGCCTAGACCGGCCAGTTGTTACCAGAGTGGACTGCGAAACGAAAACAACGCCGAACGAATTCGATGAATGTGGCGTTCTGCGGAAACTATTACGTAGAGATCCGCATTCATCGAATCCTGGATCGCGAGCACCCCGGCCTAGTGCCGAATCCTGGATCGCGGCCACCTCGCCGTTTCGCTCTGAGCGACAATCGTTGACCCACGCCACCAGCGCTGTAATCATGATTACATGAGTACACAGCAGTCCGAGCCCGGCGAAGGCGCCGGCTCGGGAGACGACACGAACACGAACGCTAACGACACCACCTCCGCCAAGACCGGCCGGGGCGGCAACAGTCAGGCCAGGAACAGCGCCCCCGAGGTAAGCGCCTGGTTCCTCGGCCGCCTGCCCAGCGACTGGTTCACCGGTGCCCCCGAGGTCATCCTCGACCGCGAGGAGATCACGGTCGTGGGCACGCTGCCCGCGCCGGAGACCCCCGAAGGCGCCTTGGACGCTGAGCGCGCCGCCGCGGCCGAGGGCCGGATCCGCCGGTTCCGCGAGGAGACCCGGGGACGCCGGATCGAGATCGCGCGCGAGGCGGAGCACAAGTTCCGCCGCAAGGTCTCCTGGGGCGTTACCTGCGCCGACGTCACGGAGATGTTCACCACGCTGTCGGTGCCGGTGATGACCAGGCTGCGTCAGGCCGAGCGCCGCGTGCTCGATACCCTCGTGGACGCGGGCGTGGCCCGCAGCCGCAGCGACGCCCTGGCGTGGTGCGTCCGGCTGACCGGAGAGAACGCCGATGCCTGGCTGGCCCGGCTGCGGTCGGCGCTGCGGCACGTCGAGGAGGTCCGCGACCAGGGCCCGACCAGCGCCGCCTGATAGCAATCAAGCGCCGCCTGATGGCGGCCAAAACGCCAGAAATGGTCCAGCCCACTGGTCTACACCACGCGCCGGCGGCATAAAAATTCCCCGCATAAACCCTTAAGGTCTATACCAAGAGGTCTATACCAAAACGCCAAATCATGACCGGAAAAGCAAAACCGGGTCTAATAACTACGCCGATTCCGGGGTACACTCCGACAAAATCGTGCTGGACAGGAGAAGCGGTAGGCAAGGCGCCCAATAAGCGCGCCGCACCGCTAACTCGCCAGCCTGCCCGACCAGCGTGAAACGGGCGTGGAGTGCTTGCCCCGGAGGAGGAACGATAGTGGCGTACCAGGTCAACGGCTCGCGGGTGGAATGGAATCCCTCCGCCGCGCGGTTGCGCGAACTAACCGAACAAATGCCGAACGCCTCAGTAACAGAGTTCGGAAATGTCAACACCAAGGCGCGCGTGGACTCGCGCAGCACCCGGTCGACCTACCTCGTCGATGACTCAACCAACTCCCGCGGCCAGACCATTACCCGGGCGGAATACGATCGCGTCGCCGCCCTTCAGGATGCGCATATCGCGCAGTCCCATGTGGTCGTGGTGGATGGTTATATCGGCTCCGATCCGCAGTTCCGCACCCGGGCCCGGCTGATCATGGAGGCGGCCAACGCCAACGTGGCCGGCATGCAGAAGCAGCTCTACTACCCAGCCGCCGAGGACGGCGGCGAGGACGGTAGCGAGGCCTACGATCCCGCCACCTGGGAGCCGGACACCACCGTCATCTACACGCCGAACGTCGCGGCCCCCGGCTACCCCGACGACCGGCTGATCGCGGTCGACCTGAACACCAACATCACCCGCGTGCTCAACTCGGACTACTTCGGTGAGTCCAAGAAGGGCGGCCTGCGGATGTGGAACAACATCGTCTACAACCGCGGCGGCCTGGCCCTGCACGCGGGCTGCAAGGTCATCCCGGTCCCAGGTCCGGAAAACACCAGCGAGAACAAGACCGTCCTGATCGTCGGCCTGTCCGGCACCGGCAAGACCACCACGACCTTCACCACCCAGCTCGGCAGCAAGCCCGCTCAGGACGACTTCATCGCGCTGATGCCGGGCGGCCGGGTGTACACCACCGAGAACGGCTGCTTCGCCAAGACCTTCGGGCTGGACCCGAGGTTCGAGCCGGTCATCTACAACGCCACCACCAAGCCCGACGCCTACCTGGAGAACGTCTCGGTCGACGAGGCCGGCAAGGTGGACTTCTTCGACACCTCCTACACCAAGAACGGCCGCACCACCTGGCCGTTCGCCTACGTCGACCCGTGGCCGGCGGACCAGATCGCTCCCGCCGAGTTCCTGCTCATCCTGAACAAGAACTCCAGCATCGTTCCCGGCGTGGCCCGGCTCGACCCCACCCAGGCCGCGGCCTACTTCATGCTCGGTGAGACCACCGGCACGTCGGCCGGCGGCAAGGATGAGGAGGGTAAGTTCCTGCGCGTCCCCGGCACCAACCCGTTCTTCCCCCGGGACATGGCCGACATGGGCAACCGCATGCTCGAGCTGCTCAACCAGCACGAGCTGCAGGCGTTCGTGCTGAACACCGGCCGCGTCGGCGGCGGTGACGACAACCCGGACTCGGTGAAGGTCTCGATCCCGATCTCCTCCGCGATCGTCCAGGGCATCGTCGAGGGCACCATCGAGTGGACTGTGGACCCGGACTTCGGATACGAGGTGGCCGCCTCGGTTCCGGGCGTCGACGACATCGAGATCCTCCAGCCCAGGAGGCTTTACGAGCGACAAGGCCGAACGGGCGAACACGACGCCATGTCCGAACGCCTCAAGCGCGAGCGGACCGAGTTCCTCGGCTCCTTCCCGGGCCTGGATGAATCGCTGCTCAAGTCCCTGGGTTAACCCGGCGCCGGCCACTGGAACCTCAGCCGTTAACTGAAGCGTTCCAATCGTTGGATACGTTTGCGTCAGTGATCGTCTTACCTGGGTTCGTCTTACTGGGTTCGTCTTACTGGGTTTGTCTTAACTGGCATCACGGTGCCGACACCGGAAGGCCCAAGCATGGGATTTCGTGACCTGGCCTACCGCCTGTACGAGCGCAGGCTGGAGGCGTCGCTAACGCCCGACATCATCCCCCGTCACGTCGGGGTGATGTGCGACGGCAACCGGCGGTGGGCCAGGTCGGAGGGATACCGCGACGTCGCCAGCGGGCACCGCAAGGGCGCCGACAAGATCTTCGAGCTGCTCGACTGGTGCCGGGAGACCGGCGTCGAGGTGGTCACGCTGTGGCTGCTGTCCACCGATAACCTGGCCCGCCCGGCCAGCGAGCTGGTGCCGCTGCTGAAGATCATCGAGGACACGGTCCATCACCTGGTGGCCGAGCGCTGGCACGTCAACCCGGTCGGCGCCCTGGACCTGCTGCCTGACGACACGGCCCGGGTGCTGAAGGACGCCGGCGAGGCCACCGCCGGCCATCCCGGCGTGCTGGTCAACGTGGCCGTGGGTTACGGAGGCCGGCGCGAGATCGCGGACGCGGTCCGCTCGCTGCTGCAGGACCACGCCACCCGGGGCACCACCATCGAGGAGCTGGCCGAGGCGCTCGACGTCGAGCACATCGCGGAGCATCTGTACACCGCGGGCCAGCCCGATCCCGACCTGGTCATCCGCACCTCCGGCGAGCAGCGTCTGGGCGGTTTCCTGCTCTGGCAGAGCACTCACTCGGAGTTCTACTTCTGCGATGCCTACTGGCCGGCCTTCCGCAAGGTGGACTTCCTGCGGGCGCTGCGCTCGTATGCCGCCCGTAATCGGCGGTTCGGGTCATAACGGACATCGGCGCGGGAAAACCGGGCCGCTCCGGGCTTTCCGGCGCGGCCGTTTGGCTCTGTTACCGCAGGTTAAGCGCGTAATTGTCGGTTAGTAACCTGGCGGTGCTTTTGCCGAAACGCCAACGCGGGTACCTTCAGTACTGGTGGACGGCGCGGCGCCGTTCCCGGGAAGGCCCTCGGATTCGCGATCTCCGCGCACTGCGCGCAGGCGGGATGACAGAAGGGCCGGCGCGGCCCTTTTGGGGGCCAGGCCCGGCTCAACCGACACGTCTGTGTCCTGTTTCGGCGCCGGGTAACTCCCGGCGCCCAGGGGAGTCTGCGTGGTCAATCCTCAAGGTCGCCGTACGTATGTACTCGACACCAGCGTCCTGCTCGCCGACCCGGCAGCCATGGCTCGTTTCGACGAGCACAAGGTAGTCCTGCCGATCGTCGTCGTCACCGAGCTCGAAGCCAAGCGGAACCATCCCGAACTGGGTTACTTCGCCCGCCAGGCCCTGCGTACCCTCGATGACCTGCGCATCGAGCACGGCCGGCTGGACGCGGAAATCCCCGTAGGGACGCTCGGCGGAACGCTCCGGGTGGAGCTCAACCACTCCGACCCGACGGTCCTGCCGGCTGGGTTCCGGCTGGGTGACAACGACTCCCGGATCCTGTCGGTGGCGCGGAACCTGGCCGCCGACGGCGAGGACGTCGTGCTGGTCAGCAAGGACATGCCGCTGCGAGTCAAGGCGGCCGCGATCGGCCTGCCCGCGGAGGAGTACCGCGCCGAGCTGCCGGTCGACTCCGGCTGGACCGGGATGACCGAGCTTGACGTGAGCGCTGGTGAGATCGAGGAGCTGTACGAGCACGGCACCTTCGAGAGCGAGGCCGCCCGCGAGCTGCCCTGCCACACCGGGCTGGTGCTGACCTCGCCCAACGGCAGCGCGCTGGGCCGGGTCCGGCCGGATAAGTCGGTCCAGCTGATCCGCGGCGACGCCGACGCGTTCGGGCTGCGTGGCCGCAGCGCCGAGCAGCGGGTCGCCCTGGATCTGCTGCTGGACCCGGAGGTCGGCATCGTGTCGCTCGGCGGCCGGGCCGGCACCGGCAAGTCGGCGCTGGCCCTGTGCGCCGGCCTGGAAGCGGTGATGGAGCGCCGCCAGCACCGCAAGGTCATCGTGTTCCGCCCGCTGTACGCGGTCGGCGGCCAGGACCTGGGCTACCTGCCCGGCTCCGAGGCCGACAAGATGGGCCCGTGGGCGCAGGCCGTGTACGACACCCTGTCCGCGGTCACCACCCAGGACGTCATCGACGAGGTCATCGCCCGGGACATGTTCGAGGTGCTGCCGCTGACCCACATCCGGGGCCGGTCGCTGCACGACGCGTTCGTGATCGTGGACGAGGCCCAGTCGCTGGAGCGCGGGGTCCTGCTCACCGTGCTGTCCCGGATCGGCTCCGGCTCCCGGGTGGTGCTGACCCACGACATCGCCCAGCGAGACAACCTGCGGGTCGGCCGGCACGACGGGGTGATCGCGGTGATCGAGAAGCTCAAGGGCCACCCGCTTTTCGCCCACGTCACGCTGGTCCGGTCCGAGCGCTCCCAGATCGCCGCCCTGGTCACAGAGATGCTGGAGGACTCCGGCCTGTAGCGCACACCACCCCAGGCACCACTCCTGGTTAACGGGCGCGGGGACGCTGGCTGCGGTACCGTGACCAGCGTCATGGAATACCCACCTGTTTCCGTCGTGATGCCGGTCCGGAACGAGGAACGGCACCTGGCGGAGTCCGTTCGCGGCATGCTCGGCCAGGACTACCCGGGCGAGCTCGAGGTCGTGCTGGCGGTCGGCCCCTCGGCCGACCGGACCGAGCAGATCGCCCGGGAACTGGCCGCAGCCGACCCGCGGGTCACGGTCGTGCCCAACCCGGCGGGCAAGATCCCGGCGGCCCTCAACGCCGCCGTCCGGGCGGCCCGGCACCAGGTCATCGCCCGGCTGGACGGGCACGCGGTGCCGCCACCCGGGTACCTGCGGATCGCCGTCGAGACCCTGGCCGAGACCGGCGCGGCCGACGTCGGCGGGGTCATGGCCGCCGAGGGCGTGAGCACCTTCGGCCGCGCCGTGGCCTGGGCCATGACGTCCAAGGCGGGCGTGGGCTCGGCCGCGTTCCACACCGGCGGCGGGGCCGGCCCGGCGCTGTCCGTCTACCTGGGCGTCTACCGCCGGGAGGCGATCGAGCAGGCCGGCGGCTGGGACGAGAGCATGCTCCGGGCCGAGGACTGGGACCTGAACTACCGGATCCGCACCCGCGGCGGCGTGGTCTGGTTCACCCCGGCGCTGCGCGTCACCTACCGGCCCCGGGCCGGCGTGCGGGCCCTGGCCGCGCAGTACTTCCACTACGGCCGCTGGCGCCGGGTGATCGTCCGCGAGCATCCCGAGACGGCCAGCTTCCGCTACCTGGCCCCGCC
>JBAPYC010000185.1:0-2063 GCA_049284535.1 Streptosporangiaceae bacterium | reverse complement strand
CAGACCCGCTCGACAGTTACTCTATGTGACCAGATGCGGACCGACGGTCCGAACATCGCCCCGCCCGACATCGGTATACAATCCGGTCCACGGCTCGCCGACCACGGGTATCAAAACTGCAGGTGGGGCGGGTGGGGCTCGAACCCACGACCGGCGGATTATGAGAAGCCCGGCCCGGCGCTCCGGGCGCGCTAGCTGCACGGATGCCACGAGGTCGTACCACTAATCGCCCTAATTGCACCGTTTGCATGAATGGCTCGGTCCACGAATCGGTCCACGCCTCACCATGGCAGTCACGGGGATGCCAGCTACAGAACGTCACCGTCGGCAGCGCGGCTAAATAGCTACTGCTCGGTCTTGACGGTGGACTTGAGGCGAGTAATACGGCGTATGCGAGGTCGGTCCTGACGTATGCGGACACCCAGAACGACACGCTCGGCAGCTGCTTTTATGTGCCCTCAGGCAACCCTCGCGACCTCGGCATGTCAACGAATATCCGCAGGTTAGGGTTCCAGCAGCGTCTTGATGGCGCGGCGCTCGTCCATGGCCTTGTAGCCTTCGGCGACCTGATCGAGGGGCAGGGTGAGATCGAAGACCTTGCCGGGGTCGATCTGCTGGGTCCAGATGCGGTTGATCAGGTCGGGCAGGAAGCGGCGTACGGGGGCGGGGCCACCGTGCAGATGGGTGTGGCTGTAGAACAGTTCCTGGCCGGGCAGTGACACGTCGTGGGAGACGCCCACGTAGCCGACGTGGCCGCCCGGCCGGGTCGAGCGGATGGCCTGCATCATGGATTGCTGGGTGCCGACCGCCTCGATGACGGAGTGGGCGCCCAGGCCATTGGTGAGGTCCTTGATCTTGGCTACGCCGTCGTCGCCGCGTTCGGTGACGATCTCGGTGGCGCCGAACTGGCGGGCCAGTTTCTGCCGTGGCTCGTGGCGGGAGAACGCGATGATCTGGTCGGCGCCGAGTTGCTGGGCGGCGAGCACCGCGAGCAGGCCGACTGCGCCGTCGCCGACCACCGCGACGGTCTTATCGGGCTGCACGGCGGCGGCGACGGCGCCGAACCAGCCGGTGCCTAGCACATCTGAGGCGGCCAGCAGCGAGGGCACCAGCTTGTCGTCCGGCACGTCGGGGGTTGCGACCAGGGTGCCGTCGGCGAGCGGGACGCGGAGGTACTGCGCCTGGGCGCCATTGGCGCCGATGTACTCGCGGTGGATGCAGTTGGTTTGGTAGCCGGCCCGGCAGATCTCGCAGGTGTTGTCGGAGGCGAAGAACGAGCCGATGACGAACTGGCCGGGCTTGATCGTGGTGACGCCGGTGCCGGTTTCCTCGACGATGCCCACGTACTCGTGGCCCATCGGGGTGGGCTGGGTCATGGGGTTGATGCCGCGGTAGTCCCACAGGTCTGACCCGCACACGCAGGTGGCGGACATCCGGATGATCGCGTCGGTCGGTTGCTCGAGCTTCGGGTCGGTGCGGTCCTCGAAACGGACGTCGCCGGGAGCGTGGATGACTGCTCCGCGCATGAGATGTGCTCCTTTATTGCTTTGGTCGTGATGAATCGCTGGTGCGGCCACCCGTGCCGCTAGCCGGGTTATCCGCCGAAGACCTGCTTGGCGACGGTCATGGCGGACATGGCCCGCGGCCAGCCGGCATAGAAGGCGATATGGGTGATTGCTTCTTTGAGCTCGGTCTCGGTGTTGCCGTTCTGCTTGGCCAGGCCGAGGTGGTAGGCGAGCTGCTCACTTGCCCCGAGGGTGGCCAGCACGGAGACCGTAATCAGGCTGCGGTCCTTGGGCGACAGGTCGGTGCGTGGCCAGACCTGGCCAAACAGCACGTCATCGGTGAAGCGCACGAAGCCGGGGGCGAACTCGCCGAACACCTTCTTGGCGCCGGACGGCGCCTTCTCCTCGCTCATGACAATTCCTCTCTGGTGGTGTTGGTGATTGGGGTCAGCACGGGGGTGAGTTGCAGGGCGGCGGCGACGGCCTGCCGACGAGGATCGGCCGCAGGTAGGAGCGCACATACAGGGCATCCGCCGACGGAGACGATCCAGATCGGCA
>JBAPYC010000184.1:0-4325 GCA_049284535.1 Streptosporangiaceae bacterium | reverse complement strand
CCCGAGTCCCAGCCGCGAGTGGCGCGGGGCGCCGCGTCCCGGACGGCCGCCCCCCAGGCGCCCACGCAGCGATCCAGCCTGATCCGGTCCGGCGCCGGCATGGCCGTCGGCACGCTGGTGTCCCGGGGCACCGGTTTCCTGCGCACCCTGGTCCTGGTCTACGCGACCGGTATCGGGGCGCTGGGTAACGCGTACAACAACGCCAACACGTTGCCGAATACCGTCTATTACCTGATGCTCGGCGGCATCTTTACCAGCGTCGTCGTGCCGCTCCTGGTCCGGGCCGCTCGCCGCGATCCCGATCGCGGCGAGGCCTACGCCCAGCGGATGTTCTCGCTGGGCGCGGTGGCGCTGCTGGTCGTCACCGTCCTGGCCACACTGCTGGCGGGCCCGCTGGTCGACCTGTACGCGCCCAACATCAACGGGCCGGCGGGCAGCGAGCTCGCCGCCCAGCATCACCTGATGGTGGTGTGGGCCTACCTGTTCATCCCGCAGATCTTCTTCTACGGCATGAGCTCGCTGATCGGCGCGGTGCTGAACACCCGCGGCCGGTTCGCGGCCCCGATGTGGACCCCGGTCATCAACAACGTGGTCGTGATCGTGGTCGGTGGCCTGTACGCGGTGACGGTCGGCCTGAACAAGAGCCCGCTGACCATCCCGGCCGGCGGCGTCGAGCTGCTCGGCATCGGCACCACGCTCGGGGTGGTCGCGCAGACCGTCGCGCTGATCCCGTCGCTGCGGGGGGCGGGCTTCCGCTGGCGGCCCACGCTGGGCTTCCGGCGCGCCGAAGTGAGCGAGATGGGCCGGATGGCCAGCTGGATGTCGGTCTACGTGGTCTCCCAGTGGGCGGGCAACCTGGTCGTCCAGCGGATCGCGAACGAGGCGTCGGCCGGGACGAACGGCTACTCGGCCTACACCATCGCGTGGCAGCTGTTCCAGCTCCCGTACGCGATCGTGGGCATCTCGGTGATCACGGCGCTGCTGCCGCGGATGAGCGAGCACGCCAGCGCCCGCCGGTACTCGCTGGTCCGGGACGATTTCTCGATTGGTGTCCGGCTGGCCTCGGTCATCGTGGTGCCGGCCGCCATCTACCTCGGCGTGCTCGGCGCCCCGCTGGCCGAGTTCCTGTTCTCCTACGGCAGCGCCAACGCGGCGCACGCCCGGTACATCGGCGAGGTCTTCGGCCTGTTCTCGCTGGGCCTGGTGCCGTACATGCTGACCCAGCTGCAGCTGCGGGTGTTCTACTCCTTCCAGGACAGCCGGACCGCGGCCCTCGTCGGCCTGCTCACCATGGCCGTCAGCATCGCGGCCTCCTACTTCGCGCTGGCGGCACTGCCGAAACTGGACGTGGTGGCCGGGCTGGCCGTCGCGTACGGCGTGGCCAACCTGGTCGGGGCCGCCGCGGGCTGGGCACTGCTGCTGCGCCGGGTCGGCAGCCTGGACGGCTGGGCCATCGCCCGCAGCCTGACCCGGATGCACCTGGCCACCGTGCCCGGGCTGGCCTTCGCCGTGGTGGTGATGGTCGGCGCGGGCCACGTGGTGCATAACCCCAGCGCCGCCTACGGCCTGCTGGTCACGGTGGTCGGCGGGGGTGGTGCGCTGGCGCTCTACGCGCTGTGCGCGCGGTCACTGCGAGTAGCCGAATTTAGCTTTCTGACGAAGACGATAGCCGCGAGGTTCGGCGGGCAGAGCAGGCGGCATTAGCATGGGTGACAACCTATGAGCACATACACGTCGGAACCAGGAACGCGGCTGGCGGGACGCTACCGTCTCGTTGACCAGGCCAGCGCGGGCGCCGGCTGGACTTACTGGAAAGCCACCGACGAGACGCTCGCGCGTTTCGTGACCGTGCTCACTTTCGCCACCGGCTTCCCTCGCGTCACCGAAGCCGTGACCGCTGCGCGATCTGCCAGCAGGCTCAACGACCCGCGTTTCGCCCAGGTCTTCGATGTAGAGGACGCCGACGACGCGGCCTACGTGGTGCTGGAATGGGTGGCCGGCGAGTCCCTGCTCGACATGCTCTCCGAGGGGCCGCTCGACCCGCCGGCCGCCGCGGCCCTGATCGCCGAGGCCGCACAGGCCATGGCGACGGCTCACGACACCGGCCTGGCTCACCTGCGGCTGAACCCGGCCTGCCTGCACTGGACCTCACGCGGCGGCGTCAAGATCGCCGGGCTCGGCATCGACGCGGCGCTGGCCGGGCCAGAGCTGGCCACGGCGGACGACGACAGCGGGGGCCCGGATCTCATCGACACCCGGGACCTGGCCCGGCTGCTCTACGCCGCCCTGACCGGGTACTGGCCCGGCGGCGGCGAACAGGACGGGCCGGCGGGGCTTCCTGAGCCGGGGCTGCTGCCGCCGGCGCCGGAGGACGACGGGCTCCCGTGCACTCCGCGCCAGGTGTCGGCGGGCGTACCGGCCGGCATCGACGATGTGACCTGCCGGGCCCTGTTCCAGCGGCCCAGCCGGCACGGCCCGGCGCTGAGCACCCCGGTCACGTTCGCCGAGGCCCTGAACACCGTGGCTCCGCCGCTGCCGTTCCCGATCCCGCCCGCGCCAGCCAACGGCTCCAGCCGCGGCCGGGGTGACAGCGGAACCAACCCGTACCTGGAGGCGGACACCGACCCGCGGAACTGGACCGCGGGCAGCGACCGCAGGCCGGGCGGGGAGCGCTCCGGCCCAGTGCGAGCCATCGCCAGCGTGGCCATCGTCATCATGCTGGCCGCGATCGGCATCGTGGCCTGGTCCATCAGCCACAACATGCATCACACGGCCACCCCGGCGCCAAGCCGCTCCAGCTCGAATTCGCCTACCGCGGCCGCGGCCGTGCTGCTCACGCCGGCCGGTGCCAACAGCTACGACGCGCTCGGCACCGATGGCGGCAACGAGAACGCCAACGAGGCCAAGTACGCGATCGACGGCAGCACCAGCACGGCCTGGCACACCGACTACTACCTCGGCGAGCCAACCTTCGGGAACCTGAAAAAGGGCACCGGCCTGATCCTGGACATGGGCAAGCAGGTCCAGCTCAGCCAAGTGATGGTGCAGTTCGGCCCGATCTGCTGCACGCACGTCGAGATCGAGATCGGCAACAGCAACGACCCGACGCCCTCGGCGCTGAGCACCTTTACCGAGGTCCAGAGCTCGAACTCGGCGGATGGCGTCACGAACTTCAGCGTCACCAAGAAGGCCGCCGGCCGGTACGTGCTGATCTGGATCACCGATCTGCCGCCGCGGGCCGGGGCGTCGGGCTGGTATGAGGCGCTGATCTACAACGTGATCCTGCATGGGTCCGCTGCTCGCCAGTCGGGCTGACGCCGATGCCGGACGCTGCCGGAGCCTGGCCGTCTGACCAGGAGCTGCTCCGCCGGCATGTGGCGGGAGATACCGAGGCGTTCGGCGAGCTGTTCCGCCGGCACCGGGACCGGCTGTGGGCGGTCGCGCTGCGCACGGTGTGCGACCCTGACGAGGCCGCCGACGCCCTGCAGGACGCCATGGTCTCCGCGTTCCGCCGGGCGGCCGACTTCCGGGGTGATTCCGCCGTCACCACCTGGCTGCACCGGATCGTGGTGAACGCCTCGCTGGACCGGCTGCGCCGCCGGGCCAGCAGGCCCGCCGTGTCCGCGGGCGATGAGGAGACGTTCGAGGCCCTGGTGGCGCACGAGGGTGATCCGGCCCGCGTGTCTGACACCCGGATGGACGTGGACGCCGCGCTGCGGATGCTGCCGCCGCCACAGCGAGCCGCCTTGGTGGTGGTCGACATGCTCGGCTTTTCCGTGGCCGATGCCGCCGTGATCCTCGACATCTCCCCCGGCACGGTGAAAAGCCGCTGCGCCCGGGCCCGGGCCCGGTTGCTGCCCTACGTTGAGCACCTGAAAGGGAACCGATCCGCGAGCGAGAGCGTCTCACCTGCGCAGGGAGGCGAGACACAACTATGAGGGGGCAGATGACCCACCCGGGCACCGAGGTCCTGGCCGAGTTCCGCGCCGGGCTCATCACCGGGCACCGCGGCGACCGGATCGCCGCGCATCTGGCCGGCTGCGACCGCTGTGCCGCCGTCGACGCCCAGCTGACCGGGCTGCCCGCACTGCTGGCGGCGGTCCCGGCGCCGGCCGTGCCGGCGAACGTGGCTCAGCGGCTTGACCAGGTGCTCGCCGCCGAGGTGGCAAACCGGGGTGAGGCCGAACGGGCTCCGCACTCCGCCCCGCCCGGAACCCCCGAGCCCCGGCGGCGCGGGACGCGCCGCGGTTTCCGGCTGCCCTCGCTGCGCATCCTGGCCCCGGTCGCCGCGGCGGCCGCCGTCCTGGCCGCCGGCGGGTACGGCC
>JBAPYC010000183.1:0-5635 GCA_049284535.1 Streptosporangiaceae bacterium | reverse complement strand
GCGCAGGGCCGGCCCCCGCGGCCGCAGCCCGCGCAAGGCGAGGCCCGGTCCGGCCGCGGCCAGGGCGGCGAACACAAACCCAGCCACGGTGACGACGCCGAACCACCCGGCGCTGAGGCCGTCCGGGCTCCGGACCAGCCTGGTCATCACCACGAGGCCGGCCAGGTAGGCACCTGGCGCCACAATGGGCGTCAGCAGGCAGGCGATGGCACGCGGGCGCATGTCCCGGTGGGCCTGGCGCAGCATCAGCAGCCACAGGGGCAGGCCGCCGATCCCGGCGGTCAGCGCCGAAACGGCCAGGGCCACGTCGAAGACCGCATAGCTCCACCCGACTACCGGATGCCCGGCCGGCCGGTAACCCTGGAACTGGGTCAGCTGGGCGAAGACCAGCCCGAGCCCGGCCAGCATGGACCAGGCCATGAGCGCGGTGCAGAGGTGAGACCGCATCCGGGCTGGGCGGTCGTGCCGCTGCGGCGGCGGCCAGACCCAGGCGGGCAGGGCCCGCCAGGCCAGGCTGAGCACCGCGGCCGGGCCGGCGCCGGAGTCGTCTAGCAGGGCGCGGACCTCGTCCGCGTAGCGGCCCCGCCACGACGGTGGGTACATGACCAGCGCGGCCCGGGCCAGCGCAGTGGCACTGGCCGGCTGGCCGGCATCTGGTTCGTCGGCATCTGGCTGGCCGAGGCCGGGTCGGCGCGGGTCGGGCGGGGGGATCGGGATGCTCATGCGCCGGCCAATCCGGGGCGGGTGCTGAGCCGGTCCCGGGCCAGCGATGCGACGCGGCTCATCCGTTCGGCCTGATGGGACAGTACCTGCGCCCCGGCTGCAGTGATCCGGTAGGGGCGTCGGCGGTCCTGCGCCTCCAGCGGCTCGATCAGGCCGCGGGCCTCCAGGCGGGCAATGACCGCGTAGAGGGTGCCGGGACTGAGCCGGACTCCCATGGTGTCGGCCACGTCCTGGGTAATGGCGTACCCGTGCTTGGGCTCCGCCGCCAGGCTGGCCAGCACCAGTAGCGGCGGATCGGCCCAGCGGTCAAGCTTCTCGGTCATGACGCTGACTTTACAACGCGGACCGATATACCGCAAGACGATATAGCGTCTGCCGATACAAGTCCGGCGGCCTGGTCCAGACCCACGCCCAGGCCCGCGGCCACCTTGATCGCGGCCGCCAGCGCGACGGCAGGATCCGCGACGGCAGGATCCGGGACACCGGAGGCAGGAGAAGCCACCCTTCAGTATGGCCGGGCAGATCAGTCGAGCCGGCTGGTCCAGACCCGGACGTGTTCGGGCTCCAGGGCCCGGTCCACCACGGCGGCCAGGTCGGTGCGGATCGCGTCCAGCTCCACCGCGTCCATCAGCCGGGCCGCGAAGGCCGCCACCATGGTGTCTGCGTCGTAGCGGGCCCGGTTGAAGCGCCGGTCCACGGCCCGCTGCACCCGCCGCCGGACGTGGTTGAACAGGGCCGCCGCGGCCAGGGTGGCCGCCGCCACCGCGACCGAGGAGTGCAGCTTGAACAGGTGGGTGGCCGCCAGCACCAGTCCGGCGTACACGCCGACCAGGACGCCGGTGATCAGGGCCCAGGCCAGCGTCCGGGAGATGACCCGGTCGATATCGTACAGCCGGTACCGCAAGATGGCTACGCCCATACAGGCGGGCAGGGCCAGCAGGCCCAGGACCGAGCCGGCGCTCGCGATCAAGCCGGGCCAGCCTAGTTTGGACACGACGACGCTGAGGCCCAGGCCGGCCAGGCTGGCGGCAAACCCGCCCATCAGCCACTTGAGCTGCTGGCGATGCTCACCGGCGGAGCGGCGGTAGCTGATCACCTGGCTGGCCAGCGAGACCAGGAGGATGGCCGCGATGACCACGAAAACCGCGGCCTGGACCGTGCCCCACCACGCTGCCGAGCCGCTGGGGTGGCTGAGCGGAAGGAGGTTTCCGCCCGAGTCCACTTTGACGTCGTGCTGGACAAGGGCGCTGACGGTGAAGGCCAGGGCGCCACCCATCCAGACCAGGCCCACGGCGAGGTAGATGCCGAGCAGCCAGCGCAGCCGGGGCGAGGGCAGGTGACCGTCGGGGAACAGCAGGAGGGCCAGGCCGATCAGCATGATGGCGACGGACCAGGTGGGTTGCAGGAGCAGGGCCACCCAGCCGAGCGGGAGCGTGCCGGACCGGAGCCGGTAGCAGGCCACCACGTAGAAGCTCGCGTTCTCAGCGACGGCACCCGCGGCAGTCAGGGCGAGCAGGATCCAGCCGAGCCGGTTGCGGGGAGCCCGGAGTGCGACCAGGAACCCGATCACTCCGTACGGCGCGAACAAGTAGATCGCGGGGCCGCCGGAGTTGGAAGCTACGGTCTGGTGAGCGAGGCTGGCCAGCGGGAACTCGGCTACGCCGAGGGCGAGCAGGACGGCGCCCGCGACGAGCGCGGTCGTGGGCGAGGCAAGCCGGAAGCGGTGCCTGGCGGCCGGAATAGGCTGGGCCATGGTCAGGACAGTACGCCCGGAGCGTTACGGGAACGATACGCCGCCAGGGCTTATCCTGCCTGGATGCAAGGTTCTGTGACCGTCCGCATGGCGGCCCCGGCCCAGGAGGTCTGGGAACTGGTCAGCGACGTGACCCGGGTCGGCGAGTTCAGCCCGGAGACGTTCGAGGCGCAGTGGCTGGACGGGGCGTCCGGCCCGGAGCCCGGGGCGCGGTTCCGTGGTCACGTACGCCGCAACGGGCGCGGGCCGGTCTACTGGACAACCTGCACGGTGGTGGCATGCGACCCGGGCCACCGGTTCGCCTTCAAGGTCGGCGGCCCGGGCGGCGCCACCATCATCACCTGGGGCTATCGGCTGGAGGATGCGCCGGGCGGAACCGACGTGACGGAATCCTTCGAACTGGCTGCCATGCCGGTCACCCGCCTGTACTGGGCCCTGGCCGGGCACTGGCGGCGGCGCGCCAACCTGGCCGGGATGCGTCTCACCCTGGAGCGGATAAAAGCGGTGGCCGAGCGAGGCGCCACCGACGCCTGACGGCACATGCTCTCGAGTGGCTGGGCGCTGGTCTAGGTCAGATCGAGGCCGGCCAGGTGGTCCGCGGCGGCGAGCATCTGGGCGCCCACCGGCTGGAGGCCGATCTTGGTCAGCAACAGGCCGGTGGAGACCCGCTCGACGATGCCCCATTCCCAGATGGCCGTGGCGTCCAGGCCGCAGCGTTCGGCCAGCCAGCGGGCCCGGTCGCAAGGATCCCCGGTGAGCAGCTCGACCGGATCCTCACGCATGATGATGCCGAGGTCGTATTCGGCCTCGGCCAGCAGGCCGTCGGGGTCGATCAGCTTGTAGCCGCCGTCCCTCCCCTCCAGCACGTTCCACTGGTGCACGTCGCCGTGCACCAGCACGGCGCGCGCATCGTCGTGAGCCGCGACCCGGCGGGCCGCGCAAGTCAGCGCGTGCTCGACGGCGCGGGCGGAGCAGGGGCGGCCGAGTTCGGCCCAGGTGGCGGTGATGTGGCGGGCCAGCCATCGGCCCTTCTCCGCGCCGGTCGGCAGGCCGGACCGGGCCGCCGGGCGCCAGATCCGCTCGGCTGTGGCGCACAGGATCTCGTGCCGCGACCCGATGGGCAGCCCGAGCTGATCCAGCGAGCGGCCGAGCCGTTCCAGCAGCATCGCGCCACGATCGGAGTCATAGCGGAACATCCGGACTATGCCCTGGTCAGGCCCTTCGCCGCCGGCTATCCGCAGCACGGCGATCTCATGCTGGGCCGCGTCGCCGGGCCGCGGGATCATCAGCTTGAGCACGGCGGCGCGACCGTCCTCGGTGCGGGCCCGGGCCACGTAGGCCTCGGTGGCGTCGTCGAAGGGCGGGCCGACCGCGATCCGCCAGTCCCGCTTCAGCCCGGCGATCAGGCCGGGCAGGCCGTCCAGCCAGCGCTCCGCCCCGGCGGCCAGCGCCTTGTTGCGGACTACGTCCGAGACGCTTACCTGGGCCGGGCCGGATTCGCTCACCGGCCCAGGCTAGACGTCCCGCGGGGCCGACGGGTACCGGCTCAGGCTGATACCGGCAGGGTCACCACCGGGGTGGTCGTGGGCTGTGACGTGCCGCCGACCGGCTCGACCGTGATCCCGATCTTGTCTCCCGGGGTGACCGAGGCGGCCAGCACCGAATCGGCCGGGCCGGTATGGGTCAGCAGGCCCGCCGAGCGCGCACTCGCGCCGTTCATGACCCACACCTGGTAGACCTTCGAGCCGGTCAGGGCGGGCATGCCCCGGCTGGTGACGACGGCAGCCCGGTATTTCGCGGACACCACCACGGTCACGGTCCCGCCCTCGCTCGACCGCATGGTCTCGGTGCGCGCGTCAGGGGCCGTGACGACCCGGGTGATGGCCGTCCCGCTGGCCCGGGCGGTGTCGAGCTGATGCTGGGTGACCACCTGGGTGACGCCGAGACCCGCGGCCACAGCCACGGCCGCGGCCGCGGCCGCCACGCCGATTGCCAGCCGGGGCACCAATGGCCGGCGCCGGTCGGAGGCCGGGGACCCGGTGAACCAGCGGGCCACGCGGGCCCGGCGATCATGGCGGGCGCGGTGGCTGGCCAAGGGCGGCAGCTGCCGGGTCCGGTGGGTCGCGGCCAGCACCCGCTGCTCCATGGCGGGCGGCGGCTCCACGCTAGCGGCCATGGCCAGCCGGGCCGCCGTCTCACGCAGGCCACGGACCTCGGTCTCGCAGCTGGCACAGTGCCTGAGGTGGCGCTCGAAGTCCGCCCGTTCGGCCGTACTCAGGGCGTCAAGGACGTACGAGCCGCTGAGTACATGCAGATCCTCGCGCCGGGTCTTCACCACGCCACCCCCATGCAGTCCCGCATCCGGATCAGCCCGTCTCTGATACGGGTTTTCACTGTGCCCAGGGCCACATCGAGCAGCTGCGAGACCTCCGGGTAGGAATACCCGCCGTAGTAGGCGAGCTTGATCGCCTCGCGCTGCAGCTCGGTCAGGCTTTCCAGGCAGCGATTGACCCGCTGGCGTTCCAGCGACGCTTCCACGGCCTCGGCCACGTTGTCCGTTTCTACCATTATGTCCGGTGCGATCTTGTTTTCCCGGGCCTTGCCCGCGCTCTCTGACCGCACCCGGTCGACCGCGCGACGGTGGGCGATGGTCAGCGCCCAGGAGGCCCCGCTGCCCCGGGCCGGGTCGAACCGGGAAGCCGTCCGCCACACCTCGAGCAGGACCTCCTGGGCCACTTCCTCGGACTGGGCCGGGTCGCGCAGCACCTGCCGGACGACCCCGTAGACCGGCCCGGCCAGCTGTGCGTAGACACCCTCGAAGGCCTGATGGTCCCCGCGCGCGACCAGCGCCAGCAATCCGGCTAGGTCCTGTTCGCGCCCGTGTCCGGGGCCAGATTCCGGTTCCCACTGGCGTACCTCAGACCGGCTCATGCTCCCTATTCGCGGCCGATTCCGATCCGGATTGCCGAAGACCTGCGCGAATGTCATTCCAATCCGTTCGGGTGAGGGGCCAATCCGTTCCGGTGACAGGTCCGAATGGGGCCCGTGATGACAACACCGGGCCACCTGACGGGGCGCCGCCTGCTAGCCGGCGCACTGGCCGGCATGCTGGCCGCCGCCGCTGCTCTGGGCGTGGCTGAGCTCGCGGCCGCCCTGACC
>JBAPYC010000182.1:0-9731 GCA_049284535.1 Streptosporangiaceae bacterium | reverse complement strand
GGCGTCACCTGAGTCGCGGCGTCGTAGCTCGCTTTGGCTCGCGGGGACAGGCTTGACAGCCGGTCGTAGAGGTGACGCGCGGTGGGACGGCCCGCGGGCTCCTTGGTCAGCGCGGCCCGCACCATCGGGCGCAGCAGGTCCGGGACGGCGGCGATGTCGGCGTCGCCATACATGACCCGGTACAGGAACGAGTGAGCGTTCCCGGTGCCGAACGGGGACTGGCCCGAAGCCGCGTAGGCCACGGTCACGCCCCAGATGAAGATGTCGGCCTCCGGTCCGGGCTGCCCGCTGATCTGCTCCGGTGCCATGAATCCGGTCGAGCCGACCATCATGCCCGTCTTGGTCATCCCGGCCGTGTCGAGCCGTCGCGCGATGCCGAAGTCGATGACCTTCGGCCCGCTCGCGGTCAGGATGATGTTGGACGGCTTGAGGTCCCGGTGCACGATCCCCGCCGCGTGGATTACGGTCAGTGCCTCGGCCAGGCCGGTGGCCAGGTCCTGCAGCATGTCCGGGCTCAGCGTCCCGTGCTCGGCCAGGTATTCATGCAGTGACGGGCCTTCGGCGTATTCGGTCACCATGAACGGTGTGGCTGACTGGGAGTCCGCCTCGATCACCCGCACCGTGCAGGCGCTCTTGACCCGGACCAGCGCGTCCACCTCGCGGCCGAACCGCTGCCGGAATTCCTGGCTGTCGGCCAGGTCCGGCCGCAGGACCTTGATCGCGACCGGGCTCCCGTCCCAGGAAATCCCCAGGTAGACCACTCCCATGCCACCCGCGCCCAGCCGGGCGGTCAGCCGGTAATGCCCGATCCGCGGAGGGTCATCAGCTCGAAGTGGCGTCCGCGCCAAGGAACCTCCTTCACGCGGGTTGGCGGTGGCTCCGCCCAGGCAGGTCACGTACGGTCCTCTTACCGTATTGGATAGAGGCCCCGGATAACGGCTATGTCCGGGCGAAACGGTTCAGCGCGCTCATCATGTGCCCGGTCATCTCGTAGGCGGCAACCAAGTTCTCCGCGTAACCGCCGTCGGCCGCGTACCGGTGCCACTGCTCCGGGAAGAACCGGCCTGCCTCGTGATGAGCACCACCGTAGAACACCGGCCGCCGCGGCCGTCCTAGCCCAGGGGGACGCTGACGAACTTCTGGGCCGCCGTGGCCTGGACTGTGTCGATGCCGGTGACGGCCGAGCCGGCCGAGGTCAGGGCGGCGATGCCGTGGTTGCCGCCGCCGGCCAGGCCGCTGATCGCGGATCGCGTCCAGGTCGCCCCGTCGGCCGAGGTCCAGATGGCGGCGTCCTGCTGCCCCGGGGTCCCGGACTGCCCCCCGGCGGTGAAGTGGCCGGCCCCGGAGGTCAGCGCGGTCACGGCGGTGCCCGGCCCGGTAGAGCCGAACGGGACCAGGTGCCAGCTCTGGCCGCCATCGGTGGACAGCTCGGCCAGCGGCGTGACGGTGCCGGCCGAGCTGGTGTGCTGGCCCAGCGCGACGACCCGGCGGCCGCTGACCGCGATCTGGCTGATCTGCCCGGCCCGGTCGCCGGGCGTGAACGGCAGCAGGACGGTCGTCCAGGCGCGCCCGTCGGCCGTGACCCACACGGCGGGCTGGCCGTCGTGAGCCCCGCCCGACACGAAACCGGTCGCGCTGGCGGCAGCCGTCAGGACCACACTCGACCCGTCCGCCACGTTGACGTCCCGCCCCTTGGTCCAGCTGGTCAGGTTCCGCGACCACCAGACCACCGGCAGGCACCCGCTGGTCGGCTTGAGCTTGGCCCCCACGATCACGTACCCCTGCGGTCCCGCGGCCGCAGAGGCCGCCACCGCGCCGGCCAGGTCCTGGGTGGCCGCCTGGGCGCTCTTCCAGGTGATGCCGTCGGCAGAGGTCAGGGCGATGGGACCCGGCGCGCCGACCGCCAGCCAGCCGGCCGTGCCGTGCGTGACGCTGGTCAGCGCGGTGGCACCCGGATTGGCCGATACTCCGGACAGCTGGGTGACCAGGGACCAGGATCGCCCGGCCTGCCGGTGCCAGATGGCCGGGTAGCCGTCCGCACTGCCGACCGCGACCTGCTGCCCGGCGGCCATCGCGGTGCTCTTCACCGACACCTCGGGGACGAGCCCGCCGGGCAGGCCGGCCAGCGAGACCAGGTGGACGTTCCCGGCCGGGCCGGCCGTGAGGAAGACGGCCTGCTGGCTGACCTTGGTGGCGTTCGCTGTCCCGACCGCGATCACGGTGCCGCCAGGTCCGAGCGTCACTCCGGATGGGTTCGCGGGCGAGCTGGTGCCGAGCGCTGCCGTGGGCTGCCAGCTGCCGCCCGTCCCGGTGCTGACGTAGCCCACGGTCTGCTGCAAGCCGGTGTAGCCCGTGACCACGAACCCGTAGTTACTGCCCTTCGCCAGGTGCGGCGTCCAGCCGCCGGACGTGTCAATCGTTCCGGCGAACTGCCAGGTGCGCCCGTTCGGTGAAAAGGAGGCCACACCGTCGGGGCGGCCCGCGGTGGCACCAATCCGCACCACCAGCAGGCCCGAGCCGTCCGACGCCAGGCCCTTGATCTGGTCCGTGGCGCCGTAGCCGGCGGGGATGCTCACCCGGGTCCACGCTGACCCGCCGTCGGTGCTCAGCCAGACGGAGGCCCCGTCGGAGATCAGTGTGTCGTTTTTGTAGGAGGTGGCGAACGAGATGCTGGCGGGCGGGCGGCCCGAGTCGGTCACCAGGCCCAGCTGCGCGGCGGTCATCCGGTGCCAGGTCACGCCGTCGCGAGAGGTCCAGATCAGCGCCTGGCCGGCTCCCCCGCCGGCCGCGAGGAACCCGTCCGACGTGCCGCTGGCGACCAGGAGCTGATCGCCGGGCAACGCGATCCCGTGCGCGGACCGCAGCGTCCAGGACGTGCCGTCCGGGCTCGTCCAGATCGAATCGCTTCCCTCGGCCATCCAGCCGCGCGGGCCAGCGGCGATCCGGTCGGCGGTCAGCCCGAGCGGCGGCTGGCCGCCGCTGGCGGTGCGGACCGGGGCGAGGTGCCAGGTCCGGCCGCCGTCGGCCGAGGTGAAGAACTGCTGCCGGGTGATGCCGTCGCTGGTCTGCGAGCCGGTGGTCACCATGGTGGCGCCCCAGGCGACGATGCGCTGGATGTTCTGGAACACGCTGCGCTGCTGCTGCCCCGGGTAGACCGGCAGGCTGGCCGCGGCCGGGACCGCCTGCTGGTTCGCCGCAGGCTGCCCGGTCCCGGTCCCGCCAGGGCGGATGACGACGGCAACCAGCGCTGCGACGCCCACCGCCACCGCGACGCCTGCCCCCACCAGCCCGGTCATCCGCTTCCGCGAGCGGGGCCGCTGGGCCGGCTGCGGTGCGGGGTCCAGCAGCATGGAACCGGCCGCGGGTTCCGGGGACGGCCGGGGCCCGGACGTCCCGGCGCCGGGCACCGAGTACAGCCAGGTCCGCGCCAGGATCTGCTGGGTGGGCGAGTCCTGGCTGGGACCAACGGGACGCCGGGCGATGCTCGCCAGCTGGCCGAGCAGCTGCGGTGCGGTCGGCCGGAACTGCGGATCCTTGGCCATGGCCGCCGCGACCAGGGACCGCAGCCGGTCAGGCACCGGCGCCAGATCCGGGGTCTCGTACAGAACCCGGTACAAGATGGCGTTCGTGTCGCCGGTGCCGAACGGTGACCGCCCGGCCGCCGCGTAGGCGACGGTCACCCCCCACACGAAGACGTCCGCCGCCTGGCCGGGACGCCCGGACACCTGTTCGGGCGCCATGAAACCAGGCGACCCGACCATCATCCCGGTCCTGGTCATCGAGACCGCGTCCATCACCTGGGCAATCCCGAAGTCGATCACCTTCGGGCCCTCGCGGGTCAAGATGACGTTGGAGGGCTTGAGATCCCGGTGCACGATCCCGGCCGCGTGGATGGCGGTCAGCGCTTCGGCCAGCCCCGTAGCCAGGCCGAAGAGCATCTGGTGACTGAGGCTCCCGTAGCTGTCGATGTACTCGGCCAGCGACGGGCCCTCGGCGTACTCGGTGACCATAAACGGCCGCGCCGCCTCGGTGTCGGCCTCGAAGACCCGGACCGTGCAGACGCCCTTGACCCGCGTGAGGGCGGTCACCTCCCGGCTGAACCGCCGCCGGAATTCGGGGTCGTCGGCCAGTTCGGGCCGCAATATCTTCACCGCAACATGACGGCCGTCGATGGCCGCGCCCAGATACACCACGCCCATGCCGCCCGACCCCAGGCGGCCCATCAAGCGGTAGCGGCCGATCCAGGTCGGATCGCCCGGCCGAAGAGACGTGCGGGCCACGGAAATTCCCTCCACAGGAGAACGATCGGGGCTGAGCAGTCGTAAATGTTCCTTCTTATGGTTGTCTTACGACGCCTATTGCCCGAAGGTTCAACCCGCGCGGCTATTTGCCATGCGCTGCGTCAGACCAGGTGCCGTCCGGGGGTTAACTCCGTTGCCGCCAGCCGGCCTGGCTGGCAGCATGACGGCGTGGACTACCTTCTGGCGCAGGTGAACATCGCCCGGATGCTCGAGCCGCTCGACAGCCCGCGGCTGGCTGGTTTCGTGGCCGCGCTGGATCCGGTCAACGCGGCGGCGGACGCCGCCCCGGGGTTCGTGTGGCGGCTGCAGACCGAGGACGGCAACGCGACCTCCGTCCAGGCGTTCCGCTGGGACCAGGCCGGGAGCGCGGGGGTGCTCATCAACATGTCCGTGTGGGAGTCGGTCGAGGCGCTCGCCGCGTACGTGTACTCCGATACCCACCGTCAGGTCATGCGGAGCCGGCGCCAGTGGTTCGAGCGGATGGCCGAGGCCTACACCGCGCTGTGGTGGATCCCGCGTGGGCACGTGCCGACCCCCGCCGAGGCCGAAGGCCGGATCCTGCATCTGCGCGAATCCGGGGTGACGCCGTACGCCTTCACGCTCCGGGAGCACTTCCCGCCGCCGGACGCCGGCCGGGACGAACCGGTCCGCAGCCCGGAAGGCTGGACCTGCCCGGCGTAAGTGCAGTCTCAGAGCCGGGCGATCAGGGTGTCGAGCTGCTGCTCGGGTGTCGAGGCCGCGGTCAGCCGGTTGTCGACGGTGATGTGCGGGGCGGCCGGCTCGCTCCCCTGCCGCATGCCGGCCCAGAACGTCCCGAAGTCCGACAGCTTGGCCGCGTCGCGGGCCAGCCCGCGGGCGGCCAGCCGGCGGCGCAGGGTGGCCTCGTCCGACCGGACCCAGACCAGGCGCACGGTGCCGCCGCCGAGTTCGGCGACCCAGGACCGCCACCGGTCCGGGTCATGGATCTGGCTGGTGAAGGGCCCGGACAGCAGGACCGGGCAGCCGTGCCCGCGGATCTCCCGGGCGGTGGCGGTCATCCCGGCGTACTCGTGCACCTTGATGTGCTCGTCGTACCACGCTCCCTCGCGCTCGCCGTGCTCGCGCCCGGCCGCGGCCAGGATCGCGGCCACGAACGGCGCGTAGATGGTGTCCTTGTCCAGCAGCGCCGGGGTGGGCTCCAGCTTGGCGAGCAGCAGTTCCGCGACCGTGCTCTTGCCGGCGCCGGGTGGCCCGGCCACCACCCACACCGGCGCGGGGACCCTCATGCGGACAGGATCGCCCAGCCGTGCGCGGGTACGAGCAGCGGGTCCGGCGGGACGGCACCAGGATCGGGCGTGACTGCCACCGTGAGCCCGTCCGCCTCGACCGGGAACCGGAACGCGTCGTCGCCGGTGTTGAGCAGCAGCAGGACGTCGGTCCCGTCCGGCGCGGCGGCCCGGATGGCGATCGTCTCGCTGGCCAGGTGCGGCACCGTGGTCCGGGCGCGGACCAGACCCCGATGGCGACGGCGATGGCCGATCAGGCGCTGATGCAGGCGGTAGAGGGGCCAGCCGCCCGGCGCCAGCCCGGCCGGGCTGTCCGGGAAGGCCGGGCGGATCTCGTCGTCGCCGCCGGCGCGGTCTTCCTTGACGGCGGCGAAGCCCTGCTCGTCGCCGTAATACACGCTCGGTATGCCGCCGACGGTGAACAGGATCGCCAGCGCATGGCCGAGGTGCCTTCCGTCGGTGAGACGGCTGGCCAGCCGGGTGACGTCGTGGTTGCCCACGAACGTCTGCGGCACCAGGGTCTCGAGCAGCTGGTCGTGCCGGTCGAGTGTCCAGGCCAGCTCGAAGAAGTTCTGGTCGTTCAGTGAGCTCCAGATGGCTTTCCACAGCTCGTACTGGGTGACTGAGTCCAGGCCGGCCTCGGCGGCGTAGGCCGCGTAGTCGCCGTGGATCAGCTCGCCGCAGAACCAGGCGTCCGGATGGGTCTCCCGGACCCGGGGCAGCACCTTGGCCCAGAACCCGGGCGGCACCGCGTAGGCGGCGTCGAGCCGCCAGCCGGACGCGCCCCGGTCCAGCCAGTGGGTCATGACCTGGGCGACGTACTCCAGGACCTCGGGCTCCTCGTGGTCCAGGGCGACCAGCTGCTGATGTCCCTCGAACGTGGCGAAGCCGCCGCTGTCCGGGTCGCGCCGGAACCACTTGGCGGCCGGCGAGCCCGGGCCGCCCGCCAGCGCGGCGCGGAAGGCCGGGAAAGACCGGCCCACGTGGTTGAACACCCCGTCCAGCAAGAGGCGAAGGCCGCGCCGGCTCGCCTCGGCGGCCAGGTGGTCGAAGTCCTCCTGATCACCGAGCCGGGGATCAATGTGGAAGTGGTCGATCGTGTCGTAGCCGTGGGTCTCGGCGGCGAACACCGGGCCAAGCAGCAGGCCCGAACAGCCGAGCCCGGCCACGTAATCCAGCCAGCCCTCCAGCTGCCGCAGCCGGTGCCGGACCGGCTCTCCCGGGGCCGGCTCGGTCTTCTCGGCACCGGTGAATCCCAGCGGGTAGACATGCCACCAGATAGCCTGATCGGCCCATGAAGCCACCCGGTAACGATAGCGAACGAGGAGGCGGTGGCGCCGGAAGGCTGGTCCAGCTGTGACAGCCAGCCTAAAAGGACAGCGCTACGGGACCGTTACGGCGTGATACTGCAAGAATGGCGGTATGCCCTCACACCTGGCGCTACTGCGCGGCATCAACGTGGGCGGCCGGAACAAGGTCCCCATGGCGGACCTGCGCGAGCTGGTGACCGCGCTCGGGCACACCGGTGTCAGCACCTACATCCAGACCGGCAACGTGCTGTTCGACGCCGCCGCCGCCGGCACCGGCACCGCGAAGCTGGCGGCCGAGCTGGAGGGGGCCATCGAGGACAGGTTCGGGATCTGGGCCTCGGTGGTGGTCCTGACCGCCGGCGAGCTGGCGGGGGTGCTGGCCGCCAACCCGTTTGCGGACGAACCCAATCCGAAACTGGTGCACGTGGTGTTCATGAACACCGAACCGCCGAACGACCTGCTGGAACGCATCGCGGCCGCCGAAAGCGCGGCGGCGGCCAAGGGAAACCGGGACACCGCCCGGGCGATAGGCCACGCGCTTTTCCTGCACACGCCGGACGGCTACGGCAACAGTGACCTGGCCCAGTCGGTGTTCAAGATCATCGCCACGCCGGCCAGGAACTCCAGGCACGGGCTCGCGGCCACCGCCCGGAACTGGGCCACGGCCACCAAACTCCTGTCGCTGTGCGAGGAGAAGCAGTAAGACTGGATCCGGCGCCAACCGCCCTGGTGGCGACCGGAAGGAGTCCTGTCATGTCCGAAGTCCCGTTCTGGCCAGCGTCAACACGCTTGGCGGCGTGCGGCGCGTCCAGGGCCGCGGTACGGCGGGCGAGGAACTACTGCGGGACGCACGCGCCCTGCAGGACGCCGGCGCGTTCGCCGTGGTACTCGAGTCGGTGCCGGCCGAGCTCGGACGGCGGGTCTCGGCCGCGCTGCGGGTCCCGACCGTCGGCATCGGCGCCGGCCCGTCCTGTGACGCGCAGATCCTGGTCTGGCAGGATATGGCCGGGCTGACCACCGGGCGGCTGCCTCGCTTCGTCAAGCGGTACGCCAGCCTGCGGGACACGCTGCTCGACGCCACGCGCCGGTTCACCGAGGACGTGTCGGACGGCCATTACCCGGACGCGGAGCATAGTTACACCTAGACCTAGGGAGCGTCGTGGCGGACCGAGCGGTACTGGTGACGGGGGCGTCGCGGGGCATCGGCCGGGCCGTGGCCCAGGCATTCGCGGCCGCGGGTGACCGGGTCGCGGTGCACTGCAACGTCTCGCCCGACCTGGCCGAGCAGGTGCGGGCCGGGCTTCCCGGGGGCGGGCACACGGTCGTCCGGGCCGACCTGGCCGACGCCGAGGCCGTCCGGCAGATGGTCGATCAGGCCCATGCCGACCTGGGCGGCCTGGACGTGCTGGTGAACAACGCCGGGATCTACCTGTGGCACCCGATCACCGAGGTGTCCTATGAGGAGTGGCAGCAGAACTGGCACCAGATCCTGGCCGTCAACCTCACCGGCGCCGCCAACGTGACCTGGTGCGCCGTGCAGTACATGCGCTCGACCGGCGGCCGTATCATCAACGTGACCTCGCGCGGCGCCTACCGCGGCGAGCCGAGCCATCCCGCCTATGGAGCGAGCAAGGCCGGGCTGAACTCGTTCGGCCAGTCGATGGCGCGGGCCCTGGCGCCGCTGGGCATCGCGGTCGCCAGCGTGGCCCCGGGCTACGTGGCCAGCGACATGACCAGCGAGGAGCTGGCTACCCCGCGCGGGGCGGAGCTCCGGGCGCAGAGCCCGTTCGGCCGGGTCGCCGAGCCCGAGGAGATCGCCGCCGCCGTCCTCTACCTGGCCTCCGCCGATGCGGAATGGGCCAGCGGCGCCGTCCTGGACCTCAACGGAGCCTCATACCTGCGGTTACCGGAACCCGGCACCGGCGAGCGGCCCCGGCGCCGCGATACTGCCGCGATACTGGGGTGGTGGCGATCCGCGCCGCTCGCGCCTCCGAGCTATCCGCGCTGCAGGACATCGAACGGGCCGCCGGGGAGATGTTCCGCGAGATCGGCATGCCCGCCATCGCCGACGACGGTCCCTGGCCGCTGGAGGTACTCGCCGGCTATGAAAGGGCGGGCCAGCTGTGGGTGGTCTCGGACCTGGAGGACCGCCCGGTCGGCTACCTGATGGCCGAGCCGGTCGACGGCTGCCTGCACGTCGAGCAGGTGTCGGTCCATACCGGCAGCGCCCGCCGCGGGCTCGGCCGGGCGCTGCTGGAGCATGTCGCGAGCCTGGCGAGCGCCAGCGGGGTGCCCGCGCTGACCCTGACCACCTTCCTGAACGTGCCGTGGAACGCGCCGTACTACGCGCGCTGCGGCTTCCGCATCCTCGACGGCGCCGGCCTTACCCCGGGACTGCGCGAGATCCGGCGGCGCGAGGCCGCCATCGGCCTGGACCGCTGGCCGCGGGTGTGCATGCGCCGGGACCTCCCCCAGTTGGGCTAGGACTGGCGGGCTAGGACTGGCGGACGCCGTCGGCGGAGGGAGCGGCGGAAAGGGCGGTCATGACACGGCCCCAGGCCAGCTCGGTTCCGGCGGCCAGGCAGCCGTCGACCACGGCCTCGTTTCCCAGGGCGCTGACCCTGATGGCCGGCATGACGGGAGCGATCTGCTCGAGCTCGGCGGTGACCGCCTCGGCAAAGCCGGGCGCGCGGCCGATGCCGCCGCCCAGCACGATCAGGTCAGGATCGACCACCGTGATCACGGCGCAGATGGTCTTGGCCACGAGCTGCGCCTCCTCGGCCACCACGGCCTTGGCCCGGTCGTCGCCGCGGGCGGCGGCCTGGAAGACCCGCCGGGCCGACACCGGGCCGCGC
>JBAPYC010000181.1:0-1891 GCA_049284535.1 Streptosporangiaceae bacterium | reverse complement strand
CCCCGGCGCAGCCTGGGCCGGGCGCACCGGGTCCCGGGCCCGCGCGGCCGCGGTGGTGGCGCCGCGTCAGCCGTCGCCGGGCACCTTGACCAGGAACAGCCACGCGTTGATCAGGCCGCCGATCAGGCCGGCCAGCACCGCCGGGATCATCCAGTACAGCCCGCCGCCCGCCTTCACCAGGTAGCTCAACCCGGCTATGCCCACGAGCGCGGCGGTGACCGCGTTGGGGGAGGCCCGCTCGATGTACTGGGCCCCGCGCGAGGCCAGGCTGCGCGACCGGGCCAGTACCTCACTCCTGATGGACACGGCCACGAACAGCAGGCCGGTCAGCGCGCCGGACAGCCCGGCCACAGTAACCGCGAAGTCGTGCCACAGGCCGGGCAGGTAACCCGCCGACGTCAAGCTCATCGCCAGGGCCTTTCGTGATCGTCTGGCCGGCTGGAACCACGATCGACCCTCCCGGGATCTGGTATCCCATAGCGTAGGCCAGTCAAGCAGGCCAGGTTAAGGAGACCAGCATGGCCCGATCCGCGCCTCGGCACGATCGCGACGCCGGCGGGCCGGCCGATCTGCTGGCCGCCAAGGCCGGACTGCGCCAGGAGGTGTGGTCCGCCATGCGGGCGGCCAAGGTGGCCAGGTTCCCGGGTGCGGCCGGGCGGATACCGAACTTCACCGGGGCGGAGGCGGCCGCCGAGCGGTTGCGCGGCCTGCCGGCGTGGCGGGCGGCCAGGACCGTCAAATCCAATCCGGACTCGGCTCAGTGGCCGGTGCGCCAGCGGGCCCTGGAGGACGGCAAGCTCGTCTACATGGCGGTGCCGCGGCTGGCCGGGGCGGAACCGTTCTTCGTGCTGGACCCCGACCACCTCAGCGAGCCACCGCGCAAGGCCGCCTCCATCAGCGGCGCGTCCCGCTCAGCCCGGCGGGTGACGCTGGCCCAGGTGTCCCCGGTCGACCTGGTGGTGATGGGCAGCGTGGCCGCGGGGGAGGACGGGGCCCGGCTGGGCAAGGGCGGCGGGTTCGCCGACCTGGAGTTCGCCCTGGCCACCGCGGCCGGGCTGATCGGGCCGCGCACCGTGTGCGTCACCACCGTGCACGAGCTCCAGGTTCGCGCGGCCGGGACCATCCCGCGCACCGGCCATGACGTGCCGCTGGACCTGATCGTCACACCCGAGCGGGTCATCGATTGCCGTCCAGGGCGCGGCACCCGGCCCGCAGTCCGCATTGACTGGGCCGACCTGACCGAGGAGAAGATCGCCGCGATCCCGCTGCTCGCCGCGCAGCGCGCCGGGCAGCCGTAACCGGCCCTGCCGCCACTGGTCGAAGTCGATCGCGATGATGCGTTCATCGTGCACGTCGCGGGCCAGCGGCGAGGCCAGCCACACGATCGGCGGTCCCATCACGGCCGGGTCGATGAGCGTGAGCCGGTCCGGGCGGCCGGGTCCTGGCGGCAGCATGCCGGTCTCGGTGGCGCCGCCGGGCAGCAGGAGATTGACCCGCACAGGGGTCTCGCGCAGATCCGCCGCCATGATCCGGGACAGCGCCTCGGCCCCGGCCCGAGCCGGGCCGTAGGGCACGAATCCGCGCCGGTTCATGGTGGCGTGGTTCATCGAGATGTTGACGATGCGCCCCGACCCGGCCGCCAGCATCCTGGGCACCACCTCCCGGGCCATCAGGAAGTAGCCGGTGAGATTGGTGTCCACCACCGCACGGAAGCCCGCGGGCGGCACCTCCCAGAACCCCATCGGCTCGGTCATGAACCGCGGGTTGACGGTGATCATGCCCAGGCCTGCGTTGTTCACCAGCAGGTCGATCCCGCCCAGCCGGGACCAGGCCTCGGCCACGGCCCGGGCCACGTCCGCCTCGTCGCGGGCATCGGCCGGGATCCCAACCG
>JBAPYC010000180.1:0-16728 GCA_049284535.1 Streptosporangiaceae bacterium | reverse complement strand
TCGCCGTGTTGATGGTCCAGCTGAAGGTCGCCGATCCGGTGGCTCCGGTGGTGTCCTTCGCGGTGACCGTCACGCTGTCCGTACCGGAGGTGGTGGGCGTGCCGGAGATCAGGCCGGTCGAGGAGATCGACAGGCCCGCAGGCAGGCCGGTGGCGCTGTAGGTCAGCGTCTGGCCGGAGGCAGAGTCGGTCGCGTTGATCTGCAGGCTGACCGGGGTGCCTACGGTCCCGGTCTGGCTGCCCGGGTTAGTGACGGTAACGGTGTTACCGGTGGTGGAAGTGCTCTGGAATGCGGTGAGCCCGTCCGGGGTGCCCCAGCCGGTCGGGCCGTTGTAGGTGTTCGCCGCGCCGGTGGCGGTGCACAGGGCGGAGTCCGCGGCTGGCGGGGTGCAGGTGCCGTCACTGCCCCCGGTGACCTCGTACAGGTTGCCGGTGTGGGTGTAGATCGAGTCGGCCGCATTGTCGCCGCCATTGCCGTTGTTACCGGCCAGCGCGAACACCGCGGCGATCATGGGCGAAGATTCGCTCGTACCGCCGACCTCGTTCCAGCCGCCGTTGCCGTTGGTGGTGTCGTAGACCGCGGCGCCGGTGGCGGGGTCGGCGTCGGCGGCAACGTCGTTATCGACACGGTGGGAGCAGGCGGCCTTCAGGATCGAGATGGAGCTCTGCCAGGCCGGCTGGGTCTCATAGGCGGAACAGCCCGACCCGGTGCCTTCGGTAGAGCTGGTTTCCCAGACGCTCTCGGTCCAGCCGCGCGAGTTGGACGAGGTATTCAGCGTGGTCCAGCCGACCGAGACCACGTGCGGCGAGGTGGCCGGGTAGATCACGCCGTAACCGGAGTCACCGGCAGATGCGGTGTAGACCACGCCCGGTACGCCGAAGTACTCCGAGTCGTACATGGTGTCGGTGGATGTCTCGCCTCCGCCCCAGCTGTTGGAGATGTACTTGGCACCAAGGGTCGTGGCGGCTGTCTGCTCGGCGACGTACAAGCCGGTGCCGCTGTCGTTTTTGGCCTCGACCAAGTCGATCTTGCAGAGCGGGCAGATCGCCGAGACCATGTCGGCGTCCAGAGACTCTTCGAGGGTCCAGTCGTCGCTGGCCGGTGCCGTAGCAGGCAGTGGCGAGGTCTGGCCGTTCTGGTTGTACTGGGTGAACTGACCGGCTGTCAGCGCGGGCAGGCCGGCCGCCGACCGGTATGTGGCCAGGTCGCTGGCGGCCGTCGGGTCGTTATAGGCGTCGACGATCGCGACCGTCGTGCCCGAGCCGTCCATGGCGGACGCCGTGGTCAGGCCGTACGCGGACTGGAGCTGCGACGGCCCGTAGCCCTCACCGGAGGGAACAGCGTCGGGCCGTACGGTCTGCGCACTCGGATGAGCGGCCGTATTCTTGATGACCAGGCAGTTTTTCTTCCCGGACTGGAAAGACTTGCCGCAGGAAAACACCCAGTTGGCTGACGAAGCTGGTGACGCCGCAGGGGTGGCTACCGATGCGGCAGCAGGACTTGCCGCAAGGATTGCCGCCGGCGTCGCGGCGAGCGCCGCTCCAGCGATGAGCGCGATCGGTGTGACGACCGCTAGGAAGCGGTGCCGTATTGGCTTGCCGCCGCCGCGGTGAATAGCACGCAAGACGCATTCCTCTCGTAAAGGTGAGCAAACACTTTTGCCCTTTGTGGACAATTGGGCCTGTTTTAGGCACAATCCACCGTGCGGCTAACAGAAACGGCCGGATATCACCTAAAAGGGCCGGTGGGAGCGCCTTAAATAGGCCGGACCGCATATATTATCCCGGTCGAGCGGCCCTCCCTTCAGGCCCCCGCTGCTTCTGGTGCGGCCAGGCAGGAACGCCGCCCGCACCGCAGCCGCCGATATGGCGTGTTCCACTTCGCTGATTCATTTTGAGATGATCACCATGGCGGAGATCATGCGCTCCCTTACTAATCGCTCGCGGAGCCGACCGCGTTACAGGACTAATCTCAGGAGCTCGCGCTGCTGCTGTTTGACCGCGGAAGTTATATCGCTGCTTCGGAACTGCATCTCTAGCCGGGCGGGGCTATACCGGAAGGGCCGATGACCGGGCCGGGCTGCGTCAGCACTTTTGACACCAGCGGGTCGATCCATTGCCCGGCAGCCTTTTGCGGAGTGTTCGGGATGCGCCCGACGGAGCACCGGGTGCCGGTGGCTGGCGTGGCCGCCGGCTGACGACTGCACGCATGGGCTTAGCTGGCGTCTGCGACTATCTTAAAGATCTTGAAAATCTGTTCGACAGGTACTGGTTGTTGATCTTGTGAAGTGATAGGTTGTTCTTGTGCGGGTGTCATGTTCCCCGCCTCCCCCCTGAATTCTCTGCCGTGAAGGTGTTCTATGTCCGCTGCGCTGTTTCCCGAGCCTGGGCCGGGTGAGGAGCCGGAGCGCTCCGCGCCGCTGCCCGCGGACGGTGACGGCGGGGACGGCGACGAGGAGGGCCTGCAGCCGGGCCTGTATGTGACGCTGCCGGCGGAGGAGATGACCCTGGAAGGGTTCACCCAGGACGGGCGGACCGACACGATGGCGCCGGGGCCGCTGCTGGAGACCGTGCTGGAGGCGGTCGCCGGGCCGGACGGTGCCGGGCTGGCCCAGCTGTCCGATGACCAGCTGCTCGGGTTCATGTCCGGGGTGCGCCGGGTGGAGTCCCGGATGGCGTGGGCGCGGATGGCCTCGATGGCCGAGTTCGCCGGCCGGCCGCGGCGCAAGGATTTCGCCACCGATGAGATCGCGGACGCGTTCAACTGGACCTGGTACAGCACGGCCGGGCAGGTCAGCTACGCCAGCACCGTGGCCCGGCGGCTGCCGAAACTGTTCGCGCTGCTGGCCGCGGGGAAGATCGACGCGCTGCAGCTGAAGATCATCGAGGAGGAAACCAGCATCCTCTCCGATGAAGACGCCGCCCAAGCCGACGCCGAGCTCGCGGAGGCCGCCCAGTCGATGACCTACGGCAAGCTCCGGTCCTACGCGGGCAAGCTGGTCCTGAAGCTGGATCCTGAGGCGGTGCGGAAGCGGAAGGAAGCGGGCCGGCGGGAGGCCAGTGTCCGGCATTTCCGGGAGGACTCCGGGAACGCCGGGATCACCGGCCGGGAAATGCCCAGCGTGGAAGTCCTGGCCTCGATGCAGCATGTTGAGGACCGGGCCCGGCAGCTGCGCGCCGCGGGGGTGCCGGGGACGTGGGAGCAGCTGAAGGTCCGCGCGACCCTGGACCTGCTGCAAGAACGCGACTCCCGCCAGGACCCGGGCACCCAGGCCGCCGAGGGCAGCGGCACCCGCCCGGACGATCCGGCCCGCGACGGCGGGCCTAGCCCGGACAACGGCACCGCCGGCCCGGACGACGGCATGGGCCCCGACGACAGCATGGGCCCCGATGACAGCGATCCCGGCGACAGTGGCGCCGGCGACAGCGACCCGGGCGATGGCGACCCGGGCGACGGCGGCGGACGCGGCGGCGGTGGCGGCCCGGGTGGTTCCGGTCCGGCACCGGGTGGGACCGGTCCGAGCCTGGCCGCGCTGGTGACCATCACCGTCCCGTGGGCCCTGTGGCACGGCGACAGCGGAGCAGCCAGCGACGTGGACGGGTTCGGGATCCTGGACCCCGGCGACACCCGCGACGCCGTCGCCGCCGCGGCCCGGAGCCCGGACTCCCGCTGGTGCGTCACCGTGCTGAACCCGGACGGGACCGCCGCCGCCCACGGCTGCGCCGCCGGACCCCACCACTGGCCCACCGGACCACCCGGGCCCCTGAGACCACGAGACCTGCTCGAGAAACTGAAGATCACCAACCTGGACACGGTCATCCGCGGCCCGTGCGACCACGACCGGGAAGAGGATCGCTACCGGCCCAGCCGCCGGCTCCAGCACCTGATCAAAGCCCGGAACGCCACCTGCACCGCCCCCGGCTGCAACTGCCCGGCTTCCCGCTGCGACCTGGACCATACCGACCCGCACGATCGCGGCGGGAAGACGTGCGGATATAACCTGTCGCCGCCGTGCAAGTGTTAATAACACACACTTGTCGCTCTCCGCGAATGTCAAAAGGTGATAGTCCGGCGGTTACGCTAGATGCGCGACGCGGTACTGATCCCAGATCTCGGGGCGAAGGCGGCCGCGGGCGGAGACGTCGAGACCGTTTTCCTTCGCCCACGTCCTGACTTCTGCTGCCGAGACGGCAGCGGGTTTGGATGGGTGCGCCGGCCCTGAGGCGGCCATTGCTGGGACGGCCATCTCGGTGCCGGGGAACAGCGGGATCTCACCAATCACCGGATTGGTGAAGCCGATCTTCTTGTAGGCGGTAAGCCTCTTCCCGTGCATGCGGGTCAGCATGGGCACTCTGGTGTCGGCGTAGTCGTGTACCTCAACCGTCGTTTTCCCCGGCAGATCACGCATGATCCGGCCGACGTTCTGCGTGATGATCGACTCCGAGGAGGACGGTGAGCACAGGAAAAGCGTGTCGAGCGCCGGGCAGTCGAAGCCTTCGCCAATGTAGCTGGCGGTTGCCGCCAGCAGCATTGGCTCGCGCGCGTGCACCGGGTCCCAGTCCGCGAGCTGCTTCAGGATGACACGCCGCTTTCCAGGGGATATGGAGCCGTGCAGCACCATCGGCGCCAAGCCACGGGCGTTCAGTTCGGCGGCGAGCTGGTCGACGTGCTCGGTCCGTCCTGCCATCACCAGGCAGTTGCGGCCACGTCTGATCGCGTGCACCACGTCATCGATGATCTGCGCGGTGCGGATCCGGTCCGACACGAGTGCCGGGATGATGATCGACTGAAGGATGCCGGGCGTGTCGCTGTCGATGTCGTCACGGATTGTGGTGGCAGTCGGATGAACATGCAGTTCCTGGATAAGGTCCGTCGCACTCGGGATCTTGTGTCGCACCTGTCCGCAGTGCATGAACATGATCTCCTCACGGCCATCCGCCCGCTTCGGCGTCGCGGTGAGCCCGAGCCAGCGCCGTGCCGGAATCGACTGGATCGCCCGCGCGAACGTGTGGGCCGCGACATGGTGGCATTCATCTACGATGACCAGGCCGTACTCAGAAAGGATCGCTGCTGGATCATCTGCCCGAGTGAGTGACTGCAGCGTGGCCAGGTCGATCCGGCCGGTAAGTTTCGTCTTCTTGCCGCCACCGAGCTGGCCGATGTCCTTGGGGCCAAGACCCAGGTGTTCACGCAGCCGCTCCTTCCACTGGTCCACCAGCGGAGTCCGGTCGACCAGGATTAGTGTCGGCACCTTGTGCCGGGCGATCACGCCGCAGCCCATTACCGTCTTCCCCGCGCCAGGCGGCGCGACGAGGACCCCGAGTTCGTACGCGGCGACGGCGTCCACCGCGGCCTGCTGTTCTGCCCGCAGCGTGCCGGTGAACTCGATCTCCAGCTCGGCCGGTGCGCTGCGCAGATCGGTGATCGCTAGGCGGCTGCCGCTTTCTCGATCAACTTCGCGGCACGGTCGGCGACGCCGCGTGGTAGGAACAGCCGGTCCAGGGACTCCGAGTAGCAGCGCAGCATCCGCGGCGCGCCCCACACGCTCAGCCCGATCTGCTGCCGACTGTAGAACTCGGGATTGTGGAGTGATGCTAGGTGCTTCAACGACGACAGCAGACTCGGCGGCAGCCCGGCCCGGCGGATCGCCAGCATGCCGCTTAGCTCAGCTTTGATGACGTCCGGCGGCGAAGGCTCAGCCGCCAGCAGAGATCTATGCAGTCGCACCGCAGGACCGACCGTCGGTGGCTGAAGCTCTTCTGCGCGCTCCACAACGTCGCGGCGGGTCATGCGCTCAAGCGACGACAAGTACGCGAACTGATCCTGGTAGGGCTCGAACGTCGCCGGATCGACGAACAACGTCGTGCGATTCTGACGGCACCTGCCCTCCAGCGGCAGCGCGATCAGGTTCCCGAAGCCGCGCCGCGGCAGATAATCCTGCGCAGGGAAGAGGCGGTCATAGCTCTCTATGTCCATCTCGCCGCGGATCGCCATCGCCTCATGTAGTAGCGCGGCACCCATGGCACGCGCGTCGGCAGCAGCTACCGACTCGGAGAAGAAAGTCCACACGTGTGCGCCGTCGCCCGATCGGGAAATCTCGACAGCCGCGGGCACGCCGGCCCAGGCAGCCGCTTCCGCGTACGCAGCGGCGTCGAGCCGCCAGGTGCCGCCGTCGAAGTCGCAGACCAGCAGGCGGCAGGTACTGTCAGGCAGCGTCACGTAAAGCCCGCAGGCGGCCGGGTTTTCCTTAGTCAGGTGCGCGGAGATGATCTCATCGGTAAGCGGCAGGTACTCCGGGTTGTCGCGGGTCGTGCCGGGCCGCCGTTTCGGCGCCCAGCCCTTGGTACCTTCCGCAGTGTTCTCCCAGCGGTAGGCGTACACATCGCTGCGTCCCGCGAAGAGGGTCCGGTACAGGCCCACCTTGGCCTGCAAGCTCGACTCGTGATCTACCCGGGGCAGGGGAGGCCCGTGGACCGGGCCGAATAGCGGCATCTGCCGCGGCGGCGTTTTCGCGGCCATGTCGAGTTCAGCCTGCAGCGGCAAGGGATCACTGGCGCTCAGCGGCAGGGTGGTCAGCGCATTCAGGCGTGCCCGAAGCGCGGCGACCTCTTCGCGCAGCAGTGGTATCTCTGCGCAGTGCTCGCAGCATTCCGATCCAGGCATCTCGGCGGACACCCTTCTAATACTGCCCTGACACGCGTGATGCCCTGCCTGTCAGGGTCCGGGCTGACTGTGACCGGCTGGATTCAGGTAGTCATGTGCAAACCATAAGGCAGCAGGGTGTCAACGCCTCGGTGAGCGCCAGCGCGGTATACAGGTCTGTCTCACGCCAGGCACTGAGCAGGTAGATCCTGCCCGAGCTGCAGGCCAAGGCGCGTGCGATCAACGATCGGCTGCTGCACACTAAAACCGTCGGCCGGCCATGGTACTTGTGAGTCAGCCATCGAGCGGCTCACCATGCCTACCGTCACCGGCGCTGGGAGGAAGGCGCCCGTACTGCGGTCTGGCGGCCTTCGAGTCCAGGCCTTGGCGGGAGGCCGCTGCGCCAGGAGCGGCCGGGATCGAAGCCGCCCGCTGCGCCTGCTCCGGCGAGAATAGCTACGTGCAGGGGCTAAGGCCTGGTTGGCGCGGATCTACCGGATAAGTGCTAGTTTCCTTTGGTGCGTATCGGAGTGTACATAGACGGCTTCAACCTGTACTACGGCGCGCGGGGTCTGTGCGGCCGTGGGAGCCCAGGCTGGCGCTGGCTTGATTTGCGTGCCTTGGCCACGGATCTGGCCGGACGGCGCTCTAACTGGCCGGGCGCTCAGATTCATCGCGTCGTGTACTGTACCGCGCGGATTGACGGTGCTTCCAACCCGTCGGGCCAGGCCGACCAGGATGTCTACCTGAAGGCATTGATGGCCGCGGGCAGTGTGGACCACATCGAGTACGGCACCTATGTCGCTCGCGTCAAGATGGCTCCGCTCGCGACCAGGGACCCACACGGCCGACCACAGCTCGTGAGCCCGGCATGGCCCGTGATGATCCAGGACGGCGGGGGCGCCCCAGTCACCGGAGCAGTGTTCATGGTGTCCTACGCGAACCGGGAGGAGAAGGGCTCCGATGTCAACGTGGCTGCCCATCTCCTTCTAGTGTGCTACGTGGCGCGGTTGACGGAGCGCTGGTCATCTCAAATGACAGCGACCTGCGCTTCCCCGTCGAGCAGGCGCGCCAGCACGTACCCATCGGCGTCATCAACCCCTCGCGCAACTACCTCGCCGGCGACTTGCGCGGAACCGCCAGCACGGGTGCGGGCCGGCACTGGTGGGCGAGGCTGACATCTGGCGACCTGACGACTCATCAACTGCCCGACCCAGTCGGCCAGTACCGGCGGCCAGCTGGCTGGTAGCAGCTACAGTCATCCCAGCGGAAGACTTCACACGGGAACCGCGTTATAGTTATCGCATACACCACCCGGCTCCTTGTGGGCCGGGTTTTCTTTGTGCACGGTGCCGCGCAGGACCGTGGACGAGATAGGGTCTGGCCGCCGTCAGAAAAAACCGGTACAGGGTCGGTTTCCAAGCCTCGCCGACAATCGGAACCTGAAGCTGTTCTCCCAGCTCAACGAGCTATATGGGAGTGCCAGCACAGTCCATCGTGCCTGTCATAACCACACATTTCGTTTCGGCTACGTCAGGTTCTGTGAGTCATTTGTCCTGGACGGAGAAGATGTCCTCCAGGAGGAGCCTGAGCCGTGCTGGTGGTTCCTCTTCGGGGAAGATCTCGCGCGCCAGGGCCAGGACATCATCGGCAGTGTGCAGGCCGAGCAACTGCACAAGTTGCCGGATGTCCTCCGCGTCGCGAGGCCTGGCTGCGAGTGCCTTCATGGCCAGGAGATGTTCGGGCGAGGCCGCGAAGACACGAAGGCCCGGGTGATCGAACACCCGGGAGGCCGCCGAGTCCCCGCCAGGGGCGACATAGGAACTAGCCTGCTCGTTCAGCCACCAGTCAGGCAGGCCGAGCTCGGCAGCTACCGCCAGTGCTTCCTCAAGGACGATGCCATGCGGCTTGAAGAGGGCATCGACGTCCCGGGTGGCCCTGCGCGAGTCGTATGCGAGGGCCATCGCGGCGCCGCCGAACACGTAGAGATCTGCCACTACGCCACGCCTGGCAAGCCGGTCGCCAAGGCGGCGGAAGGCATCCTCGATTCCCGCGCGGTCAAGCAGTGGCGAGGGATCGCTCACGCGGCGTCGATCTCGTAATCGGCGATGAACACACCCCGCCTGCGCAGCGCTGCCGGTGCATGCACGAGCGCCTGCGCGCGCGCGCCCGGCGTATCGAACGGGAACCAGAAGCGCCGCAGCCCGCGAGATGCCGACCACCCAGGCGCATCCTCGCCATCTCGTATGGCAAGGTGTTCGGCAAGCCCTGCAAAGAGCACGTCCCACCGCTCATCGCCGGTCGCTCCCGGCGCATCTGCGAGCAGCCGGTGACGCGTCTGTGTCGGCTCCCGGTGATATTCCTTCAGGAACTCGACCACCAGCCGCCATCGCGTGTCGAAGTCCGGCTCGACCGTGACCAAGCGGGCAAGCTCAGCGAGGCTTATCGGCTGGTAGTTCACAAACACAGGGTAGCGAACGGTGCCCATCTCACACTCCGTCCCAGGGACGTGCCCTCTGAAAGAGCACGCAACAGGCGATGAGGCGGCAATGTCTGCGCCGCAGGCTACAGCCGTCTTCTGTTAACCCGTCTCAATGGCCAGCGACTGTCCGCTGCTGCTCGGATGACACGATATTCAGCTATGAGGTACAAGCGCGCTGTCGAGAAGCTCCGGATCCTCGCCGAGACGTGCGAGCGCGTGAAGATGTTCTGGTTCGACACCGAGCCGTTCCTTAAGGCCGTCTATGCCTTCGGCGAGGTGCTGGGCGGGGCCGATCCGCTGGACGCCGTTCAGGTCGCGGTGGCGATCAACCTGCCCCCTGAGGAAGTCCCGTGGGAGTCCAACCCCGAGGGCACCGACTGGCTGGCGAACGAGCTGAGGCTCAGCAAGGGCGGCTTCATGTACTTCTGGCGGTCGTACCTGGACCCGATAGGGAATCACTACATCCGAGGCCCGGTGCGCATCTGGTCTGTCGATGGCGGCCCCGACGAGCAGGCGCTCGCCGCGCTGGAAGCGAGAGATTTCGGCTCGCTCAAACGGCTGGTCCCGGAACCGGCCGATGAGCGGCTCCAGCTCCGGGAAGACCTGGATGCGGCGCTGGCTCATCTGCACGGGATCCGCGACAAGTACTGGGATCATGACTGGCGGCGCGAGCACCGTGGCTATGGCCGCTACCCGGAGAACGAACTGTGGGATGCGGTCGAAGGCTATCTCGACCTGCTTGATGCCTCCCGAGGCCAGCGATCGGACGCCTGAGGTCTTGGTGACGGACGATCTTCCTCGTGGCGGGAGACAACGCCGGTGAGCCGCAACGGGCACTGGCTCTGCCGAAGTGCGGCGTTCCAGCCCCCAAAAGGCTGGCCCGGACGATCTCCTGACAGGCGCCGTCGGCATCCGTGGTACACGGCGCTGGGGAGCTGTCCGGGTGGCTAGGGTTGAGCGGTGCGCACCTGCTACGAGATCGAGGAAACCGATACCTACCTTGGTGCCCGTGACCTGCTGCTCAGGCGGGCTGAGGCCTGGGCCGGGGCGAACGGCCTGGTAATGTCGCACCTGCTGGCCGGAGCCCTGCTGGATTCGCGGCACTTCAGCTCGGACGGGCGGCTGGGCTTCTGGACCCCGGCGCAGGTGCGCCGGGCGCTGCTGGAGTGGATCCCGGAAAAGGTGACCGCACCTGAGGGAGACCTGCTGGACGCGCCGGAGACGCTGCGGTCCCTGCTGCGTTACCTCGACGCTCACGGGCTGCGCGATCCGCGGGGCGCCGCCGCCGAGGAGAACGAGTCCGCCATCGACGCCGCTGCGAGGGAGTTCGCCGGCGCGATCGGCGACCAGCAACGGTACGGGATGGCGAAAACGGTGGCGATGGCCGCCCAGGCCCAGGGTGTGGACATCGGTGATCCCGTGGCGCTGGCCGGCTTCCTGAACGATGTCCAGGCAGGCCGGGTAGTGCTTGACGAGGGACTGCTGGGGGTTGTGCTGGAGCGGCAGTTCGGCCGCCCGTCACCGGCCCAGGAGCGGAAATTCGCTCAGCTGCCGGTGAAGCTCCCGCCCCCGGAGGAGCTCACCGCGGCGGCCGGATGCAGTAAGGTGCTCGGCCAGTTGCGTGCTTTCGCTGATTGGCTGGGGCCGAAGGGCCGCACGCTCACAGCGGCCGGGAACATCAGGCCCGCGGACGCCAGGGAGCTGATATCGCTGCTCGGAACCGGGGATGAGCGCCTGGCCTTCCGCAGCGCCCCCGATCTCCCGGGCCTGGACCTGATCGTGAACTGGGCGAAGAAGGCACGTCTGGTCCGCCGGCAGGGCCCGCGTCTGGTGTCAGTGGCAAAGGCGCGGCCGGTGCTCGCCGACGCGGATGCCCTCTGGCAGCGCGCGTTCGAGGCGGCGTTTGATCTCGGCGACGCCGTCTGCCGTCCACTTTGGACGGATGAGCCGCCCTCGCCGCTACGGCTTCTCTACGACGTGATAGTGCCCGACGTGCTGGCCACGATCTACAGCATGGAAGAGCCGGTTCCGGTGGCCCGGCTCGCGGAGTCGGTCTGGGACTCGGTCCGGGCTCACTTCGAGGTGGATTCCCTCAGCCCGATCACGCAGATTGGCCTGCGAAGGCGCGTTGATAACGACCTGGAGCATATCTTCGACGCATTCGAAGCTCTCGGCGCGGTGGCCTCGGTTCATGACCTGGCCAGCGGGGTGTTCTCGGAAGACCTGGACGAGGGTGTCACGATGCCATCCGGCGCCGTAGTGCCGTTCACCGGTGAGCGGGCCGCCGCCCTGCGGGAGCAGTTGGCGACACCGGGGCGCCTGGTGAGCCTTACACCACTCGGCACCCGCGCGATGCGGCAGCGCATGCTCGCGGAAGGCAGGGAGGCGGGGCTCGTGGGTGAACTCGCGAGCGCCTCGCCAGCCGAGTTGCTCGGCACGGTGGCTCAGCATTACACCCCAGCGACCGCAGCGGAGGAGATCTCAATCTGGCGGGCCACCCGCGGCAGCTCGCTGGATCCGCTCATCCGGGCGATCCGCGACTGCCCGTTCCTCTGCCGGAAGGCCGCGATGCTGAACGTCCTCGCCGGCGGTATACCGGAGGGAGACGAACTGCTGGTCAGCCTGCTGCGCGACCCGGAGCTGGGCCCGGTTGCCCTGCTCGTGCAGAAACGGGATCGCGACCCCGATGAGGTAAGCCCGGAGGAAGCCGCGTGGCTGATGGCCGGGAGTATCCTGGAACTACTGGAGATCGCGGGCCCGGATGCGGTGCGGGCACAGCTCGAAGAGTTGCCCCGCCCCCAGCGGGTGGATGTGGTCCGCGCCGTGTGCGACTCCGGCTACCCGGCACGCGGAACGCTAGAGGACTTCCGGGTCTTGGTCGCCGAGCCGATCCTCAGCGCGCCGCCCAGGCTGCGCGCCGCCCGGAACGCCTCCGCGCGGGATCCCCGGCGGCCGAAACGCCGCGTTCGCTGATGCCACGGATCTGGCTCTGTGTAATCGTCAGGGCAGGCCGGGCACTTGTCATGATTATGGCCAAGATGCGACGGCCCCTTCAGCGCGCCGAGAAGTACGACCAGGTGCCGGGATATGCGTGCTCTCAGCGCCCCGCACCGCCGCCCATCCCCAGCCCGGCAAAGCCCTGAGCCCGAGGCAGTACCCGTAAGCTGTTTCGGCAGCTCAGAGCACATATCTGCGCATGCAGCCGCAGTCCGCTCTGCCGGCACCATCACCGGGCCAAGCAGGCCGAGGGCTGGCGGCTGGAACAACCGGAAGCGGGAGTGCTGAGATGGCACACTCCAGCGGGACGCACCTACGCCACCACGCCCAGCCAGTACGCAATCTAGATAGTTCGGCAGCGGTAACACATGGTCCAGGTCGAAGCGTGGCGAGGTCGCCACGGGGATCCGGTACCGTTCTTCGGACCACGACCCAGCGTCCGGGCAGATGACGTGCTCGAAGCCGCCGGTAAGCCGACCGCGGCCAAGGCCGGCAGGTCCAGCTGGGCGGTCAGGGTGGCGTGATCCCACAGGACCCGTACCGACCGGACCTTCATGCGCTCGAAGGCGACCACGGTGATGGCCAGCACCTCGGCTCGCCGATAGCTGGGCTCGGCACCGGGCAGAAGCCAGGGCAGCTCCCGGTCGTGGGTGAACGAGACCGTGGCCTCATCCACCAGGCGCCAGCGATCCACAGTGCGGGAGATCCTGGACACGGTCAGGTCGGCGGGCAGCTGGGGCAGGAACTGCGCGGCGTAGAACCGGCGAACGGCCTCGGCTCCAGCTGCGCCGGTCCCGGCCGGGTTATGCCGTACGGACGGCTCGGGCGCGAGGGTGGCCAGGACCGCGTCCAGGTCACGCCGGGTCAGCGCCGCGTCCAGGTGCTCGTTCCAGGCCCGCTCGAGCTGGATCAGGAACTGGGCGATCGCGTAGGTCACGGGCTAAGACCTACCCATTCGCCGCGAACCGTCACGTGGATTGTCGGTACCCGGAGGTAGCGTGGGCCCGTGCTCGAGTCGTTCCATCCCGCGGTGCGCGCCTGGTTCGCTGGCCGGTTCCCGGCCGGGCCGACCGAGCCGCAGGCTGAGGGCTGGCGGGAGATCGCGGCGGGCCGCCATACGCTGATCTCCGCGCCGACTGGTTCGGGTAAGACGCTGGCCGCGTTCCTGGTCTGCATCGACCGCTTCTACCGGGCGCACGAGCTGAGCTGTCCGCACGACCTGTACTGCGGGCACGATCCGGACGCGCTCGCGGCCGGTCTGCCGGGCGCAGGGGACTCAGCGGCCGCAGGGGACCCGCCGGTCGCAGGGGACCCGGCGAGGGTGACGAGCGGGCCTGGGCCGCAGGTGGTCTACGTTTCGCCGCTGAAGGCCCTGGCTACCGACATCCAGCAGAACCTGGAAGCACCGCTGCGGGAGATCGCCGCGCTGGCTGGGCAGACCGGGCCGGCGGGGCCGGACATCCGGGTGGCGGTCAGGACCGGGGACACCGCCGCGGGCGAGCGCGCCGCCATGCTCAAGCATCCCCCTGACATCCTGATCACCACCCCGGAATCGCTGTTCCTGATGGTGACGGCCGAGCGGAGCCGGGCCATGCTGCGTAGCGTCCGGACCGTCATCGTGGACGAGATCCATGCGGTGGCCGGCAACAAGCGCGGCTCCCACCTGGCCCTGACGCTGGAGCGGCTGGCGCACGTGGCCGACGGGCCAGTGCAGCGGGTAGGGCTGTCCGCAACCCAGCGCCCGATCGAGACCGTGGCCAGGCTGCTGGTCGGATCGGGCCCGGACCGCGACCACCCCGACGGCAGCCCGCGCTGCGCGATCGTGGACTCCGGGCACCGGCGCCAGCTGGACCTGGCCCTGGAGCTACCCGACGACGAGCTCGGCGCGGTCCCCACCACCGAGCAGATGGCGCAGATCCTGGACCTGATCATCACCCACGTCACCGGCCACCGGACCACGCTGGTGTTCGTCAACACCCGGAGCATGGCCGAGCGCGTCGCCCACCAGCTGGGCGAGCGGCTGGGGGACGAGCTCGGCGCGCACGTAGCCGCGCACCACGGATCGCTGTCCCGGGGCCGCCGGCAGCGGGTCGAAGCCCGGCTGCGGGCCGGCGACCTGCGCGCTTTGGTGGCCACGGCCTCGCTCGAGCTGGGCATCGACATCGGCCCGGTCGAGCTGGTGTGCCAGATCGGCTCACCGCGCAGCTTCGCCACCTTCCTGCAGCGGGTGGGCCGCTCCAACCACACCCGCACCGGGACCCCGGCCGGGCGGCTGTACCCGACTACCCGTGATGAGCTGGTGGAATGCGCCGCCCTGATGCGGGGCGTCCAGAACGGACGGCTGGACGCCATCCGGGTACCGGCCCGGCCGCTGGACATCCTGGCCCAGCAGATGGTGGCCGAATCGGCGGCCGAACCCTGGGAGGAAGCGGACCTGCTCGGCCTGGCCCGGCAGGCGGCGCCGTTCCGGGACCTGACCGCCGAGGACTTCGAGGACATCACCGACCTGCTGGCCGAGGGCATCCGCACCGGCCGTGGCCGCCGCGCCTACTACCTGCACCGGGACCGGGTGAACCGGACGGTCAAGGGCCGCCGCGGAGCCCGGCTGGCCGCGCTGACCTCGGGCGGGGCCATCCCCGAGCTGGGCGATTTCCGGGTGATAGCCGAGCCGGAGGAGGTCCCCATCGGCACAGTCCACGAGGAGTGGGCGGTGGAGAGCCGGCCGGGCGACGTGTTCCTGCTCGGCACCCACTCCTGGCGGATCCGCCGGGTGGAGCCGGGCACGGTCCGGGTGGTGGACGCGCAGGGTGCGCCGCCCTCGGTGCCGCACTGGCAGGGCGAGGCGCCCGGGCGGACCCGGGAGCTGTCCGAGGAGGTCTCGGCGCTGCGCCAGGCCGTGGCCGACCGGGAGCCTGAGGCGGCCCGGGCCTGGCTGCGGGCCGAATGCGGGGTCGGGCCCGCCGCGGCCGCGATCATCGTGGCGTATCTGCGGGCCGGGCTGGCCGCGCTCGGCGCCCTGCCCACCATGGACGCGATCATCCTGGAGCGCTTCTTCGACGAGGCCGGGGGCATGCAGCTGATCGGGCACGCGCCGTTCGGGGCTCAGGTGAATCGCGCGTTCGGGCTGGCCCTGCGCAAGCGGTTCTGTGTCACATTCGACTTCGAGCTGCAGGCGGCGGCCAGCGACAACGCCATCTTGCTGTCACTCGGCCCGCAGCACAGCTTTCCGCTGGACCGGGTGCCGAAGTTCCTGGCTTCCAAGACCGTCGAGCAGGTCGTCCGGCAGGCCGTGCTGACCTCGCCGCTGTTCCAGGCCCGGTGGCGGTGGAACCTCAACACCTCGCTGACCATCCTGCGGATGCGGGGCGGCCGCAAGAACCCGCCCGCCATCCAGCGGATGGAGGCCGACGACCTGATGGCGGCGGTGTTCCCCACCCTGGCCGCCTGCCAGGAGAACGTGGCCCCGGGCCCGATGGAGATCCCCGACCACCCGCTGGTCCGGCAGACGCTGGAAGACTGCCTGCACGAGGCCATGGACATCGACGGGCTGCGGGAGGTGGTGGCCGGGATCGAGGCCGGGCGGATCACGGTTATCACCCGGGACACCACCGAGCCGTCCGTGCTGGCCCACGAGATCCTGAACGGCCAGCCCTTCACCTACCTGGACGAGGAGACCGAGGCGGGGAACCGGCGCAGCCGCCAGGTGAAGATCCCGCGCGGGCTGCCGGTCGACGCCCGCGACCTGGCCCGGCTCGACCCGGATGCCATCGAGCGGGTGGCCGAGCAGGTCCGGCCGCAGCCCCGGGACGCCGACGAGCTGCATGACCTGCTGATGACGGTCTTCGTCATGCGCCCCCAGCCCGTCTGGGACCCGTGGTTCACCGAGCTGACGGCCGCGGGCCGGGCCGCTGTGATCGACGCTGGCGACGGCCCAATGTGGTGCGCGGCCGAGCGGCAGGCCGCGCTGGCCCCGCTGTTCGGCGGCCTGCACGTCCCCGAAGGCGCCCCGCAGGCCCGGGTCATGGACGCGGAGACCGCCGCGGCCGAGCTGCTCCGCGGCCACCTGGAGATCAGCGGCCCGGTCACCGCCGCGGCCCTGGCCCATGCCACCGCGCTGGGTGAATCCGACGTGACCATGGCCCTGATCCGGCTGGAGACCGAGGGGTTCGCGCTGCGCGGCCGGATCACCGACCCGGACGGCACAGGGAAACCTGGCACCGAGGAGTTCTGCGCCCGGCGGGTGCTGACCCGGATTCACAGCTACACCCGGCAGCGCAAGCGCCGCGACGTGGAGCCGGTCACGGCCCAGGACTTCATGCGGTTCCTGCTGCGCTGGCAGCATGTGACCCCGGACACCCGCCGGGAGGGCAGCCGTGGTGTGCTGGCCGTGGTCGAGCAGCTGCAGGGCTTCGAGCTGGCCGCCGGGGCCTGGGAGAAAGCCGTGTTCCCGGCCCGGGTGACCGGGTACCGGCGGGAATGGCTGGACGAGGCCTGCCTGGACGGCGGCATCGCCTGGGGGCGGCTCTCGCTGCGCAGTGATCCAGCCGAACGCGGCGCCCCAGCGGAACGTGACCTAGCCGAACGCGGCGCCCCAGCGGAACGCGGCG
>JBAPYC010000179.1:0-3481 GCA_049284535.1 Streptosporangiaceae bacterium | reverse complement strand
CCGCCGACCTCGGCCTGCCAGCGCCGCTTGTCCGCCTCCGGGGCGAAGGAGGCAGCGAAGGAATCCCGGGCCAGGGCGGCCATCTGGGCGTCGCCGAACCCGAACTCGCGCTGCACCGCGGCCAGGTTGTCGTCCAGGTAGCCGCCGAAGTATGCCGGGTCGTCGCTGTTCACGCAGGCCAGCAGGCCGGCGTCCAGCATGGCGGGCAGCGCGTGGTCGGCCAGATGGTCCACCACCTGCAGCGCGACGTTGGACAGCGGGCAGACGGTCAGCGCGGTCCGCTGGTCACGCAGCCGGGCGACCAGCTCTGGATCCTCCATGGAGCGGACGCCATGGTCGACCCGTTCCACCCGGAGGTGGTCGAGCGCCTCGTGCACATACTCCGGGCCGCCCTCTTCGCCCGCGTGCGCCACCAGCCGCAGCCCTTCGGCCGCGGCGCGCTGATACACCCCGGTGAACAGCGAGGGCGGGAAGCCGACCTCGGCCGAGTCGAGGCCGACGCCGATGAACTCATCCCGGAACGGCAGGCAGGCCCCGAAGGTCGCATCGGCGGCCTCGGGCCCCAGGTCACGCAGGAAGCACGGGATCAGGCCGGCCGAGATCTCATGGTCCCGGGCGGCATCGGCCAGCGCGGCGCTCAGGCCGCCGAACACCACCTCCAGCGGGATGCCGTTGGCCAGGTGGGTCTGCGGGTCCACGAAGATCTCGGCCCGGCGGACACCTGCCGCGGCCGCCCGGTTCAGGTACGCGCTAGCCAGGTCGTAGAAGTCCTGCTCGATCCTGAGCACGCGCAGGTTCGCGTAGTACAGGTCGAGAAAGGACTGCAGGTCACCGAAGCGGTACTGGGCCCGCAGCCCGGCGGCGTCCGCGACCGGCATCACGATGCCGTTGCGGTTCGCGATCTGGACCAGCAGCTCAGGTTCCAGCGTGCCCTCGATGTGAACGTGCAGCTCGGCAACCGGCAGCATGGGCGGCTCGGCCAGGCTCACGATTCAGCCCGCCTGGTCTCGCGGGCCACCGGCTCCCACGCGGTGATGTCCGCCCGGACAGCATCCAGGTGGCTGGTGATGGCCTCGACAGCGTCCTCGCCCAGCGGCAGGCGCAGGGGCGGATCGTCGCTGCCCACAGCGGCGAGGATGGCGGCCGCCGCCTTGGCCGGATCGCCGGCCTGGCTGCCGTCCTGGGCCTTGATCATCTGCCGGGCCGGGCCGACCGTCTCGTCATAGGCCGCGATGGGCGCGCTCGTGCTGCTGCTGGCCCACAGCGACGTGCGGAACGCGCCCGGTTCGACGATCAGCACCCGGATGCCCAGCGGCCGCACCTCGTCGGCCAGCGCCTCCGACATGCCCTCCAGCGCGAACTTGGTGCCGCTGTAGGCGGAGAAGCCGGCGAAGGACATCTGGCCGCCCATGCTGCTCATCTGCACGATCGTCCCGGAGCCGCGGGCCCGCATGTGCGGCAGCACGGCCCGGACCAGCGCGGCCGGCCCGAAGACCTGCACCTCGAACAGGGCGCGCAACTCGGCGTCCGAGGTCTCCTCGAGCGCGCCGACGTGGCTGCGGCCGGCGTTGTTGACCAGGACGTCGATCCGGCCGTAGCGGCTGGCCACGTCGGTGACCACCGCGGCGACGGCGGCGGGCCTGGTCACGTCCAGCGACAGCCCCTCAACCTGGCCAGGATGCGCCGCGGTCAGGTCCTCCAGCGCCGATATTGTCCGGGCGGTCGCCACCACCGTGTCGCCGGCGGCCGCAGCGGCTTCGGTGATGGCCCGGCCGAACCCGCTGTTCGCCCCCGTGATCAGCCAGATCCTGTCCATGGGATGCTCTGTCGAGTGATTCCCGCCGCCTGGCGTCAGCTTTCCGAACGGATGTCGGTGTCGTCGTCCTCCACGACGTGCAGCGCGGCTTCCTCCGCGCTGGCCGCGCCGCCGTCGATCCCCACGTCCGTGGCGACCAGGTCAGCCTCGGCATCCGGATGGGCGCCCTCGTCCTCGGCTACCAGCCGCCCCGCGCGCGGATCCGGGCCGTCGTCGAGACCGAGGCCGTCCACGTACTCGTCGGCCTCGTCGGCGTCGTCGCGGTCCTCGGGCACTTCGTCGTCGTCATCGTCCTCGAGTGAGACATCCGGCTCCTCCTCGGCGAGGAGGTCATCGAGCGATTCACCTTCCGCCTGCTCCTCGCCGGTGGTGCCGAACCGCTCCCCGGCCGACCAGCGCTCCGGCGGCGCGACCCCCCGGTCCAGCGGGTCGGCGCCGGGCTCGCCCGGCTCCCCGGTCAGGGAATCGGCCGGCTCCTGCACGGAGTAGTCCGTAAGGTCCGAGGACTCGTGACGAGTCTCATCTGGCATGTCTCAGCTCCTTGTCGTTGCCGGTCCACCGTCGTTCCCCGGGCGGCCGTGGTCCATCATGCCGCAGCGTCAGGAGTGGCCGGGCGCTCCCCCGGCGACGGGCGATCGCCCCAGCCGTCCTTTTGATGGTGATTTCGTCATATCACCTCGATGGCGCCTGGCGCGGCGGCCTTAGACGTGCCGCCCCGCGCGACGCGGTGCCGGTAGGTTCATGGCCGGGGAGGATCGATGTCACACGCCAACGGGGATGGGCCGCCGGCCATCCTGGTGGAGGGCCTGACCAAGTCGTTCGGCGAGGTCCGGGCGCTGCGCGGCATAGACCTGTCGGTGCCGCGCGGGACCGTGCTCAGCGTTCTGGGGCCGAACGGGGCGGGCAAGACCACCGCGGTCCGGATCCTGACTACCTTGCTGCGGCCGGACGCCGGGCGGGCGGTCGTCGAGGGTCACGACGTGGCCCGGGAGGCCGCCGCGGTCCGCCGGTCGATCGGGCTGGCCGGCCAGTCGGCCGCCATCACCGATGAGCTGACCGGCCGGGAGAACCTGGAGATCATCGGGCGGCTCTACCACCTGACCCGCCCGGACTCCCGCAGCCGGGCAGCCGAGCTGCTCGGTCAGTTCGGCCTGGCCGAGGCGGCCGACCGCCCGGCCAAGACCTACTCCGGCGGCATGCAGCGGCGCCTGGACCTGGCCGCCAGCCTGGTCGGCCGGCCGAAGGTGCTGTTCCTGGACGAGCCGACCACCGGTCTGGACCCGCGGTCGCGGCTGGCCATGTGGGACGTCATCAGGTCGCTGGTCACCGGAGGCGCCACGCTGCTGCTCACCACCCAGTATCTGGAGGAGGCGGATGAGCTGGCCAACGCGATTGTGGTCATCGACCACGGCCAGGTCATCGCTTCCGGGACCGCCGAGGAGCTGAAGAACCGGGTCGGCGGGGACGTGATCGAATTCACCGTGCCCGACCGCACCCAGGTGGCCGACGCGGTCAAGGCCATCGCGGCGATCGCCGAGGGGGAACCGCACGCCGACCCGGACACCGGCGTGGTCAGCGCGGGGGTCGGGAGCCAGGGATCCGATGCGCTGGTCGAGGCGGTCCGGCTCCTGGACGCCGCCGGGGCGCAAACCCGCGGCCTGGCCC
>JBAPYC010000178.1:0-2181 GCA_049284535.1 Streptosporangiaceae bacterium | reverse complement strand
GGACCTGCACCTGTACACCTACATCGTGGTCGGCGGCTTCCAGGTCAACATGGGCCTGCTCACCGACCAGCTGTCGATCTGCTTCGTGCTGCTGATCACCGGGGTCGGCTCGCTGATCCACATCTACTCCGTCGGCTATATGGCGCACGACACCGACCGGCGCCGCTTCTTCGGCTACCTGAACCTGTTCGTGGCCTCGATGCTGCTGCTGGTGCTGGCCGATAACTACCTGGGCCTGTACATCGGCTGGGAGGGTGTCGGCCTGGCCTCCTACCTGCTGATCGGGTTCTGGCAGTTCAAGCCCACGGCGGCGGTGGCGGCCAAGAAGGCCTTCATCGCCAACCGCGTCGGTGACGCCGGGCTGTCCATCGCCATCTTCCTGATGTTCGCCGAGTTCGGCACGGTGGCGTTCCCCGGCGTGTTCAACACGGTCCACTCCGGCGGCAGCGGGGTGGCCACCGCGCTCGGGCTGCTCCTGCTGCTCGGCGCGTGCGGCAAATCCGCCCAGGTGCCGCTGCAGTCCTGGCTGCTGGACGCCATGGAGGGCCCGACCCCGGTGTCGGCCCTGATCCACGCGGCCACCATGGTCACCGCCGGCGTTTACCTGCTGGTCCGGTCCAGCCCGATCCTGGACCTGACCAGCACCGCGCGGCTGGCGATCACCGTGGTCGGCGCGGTCACGCTGCTGTTCGGCGCGATCATCGGCTGCGCCAAGGACGACATCAAGAAGGCGCTGGCCGGGTCCACCATGAGCCAGATCGGCTACATGACCCTCGCCGCGGGCCTCGGGCCGGCCGGGTACGTGTTCGCCATCGCCCACCTGCTGGCGCACGGGTTCTTCAAGGCCGGGCTGTTCCTCGGCGCCGGCTCGGTCATGCACGGCATGAACGACGAGGTGAACATGCGCCGGTTCGGCGGGCTCTGGCGGTTCATGCCGGTTACCTACGTCACGTTTCTCCTGGGCTACCTGGCGATCATCGGCATCCCGCCGTTCTCCGGGTTCTTCACCAAGGACCCCATCATCGAGGCCGCCTTCGACAAGGGGGGCACCTCCGGGGCCATCCTGGGTGTCTGCGCGGTGGCCGGAGCCGCCATCACCTCGTTCTACATGTCCCGGGTCATGCTCATGACCTGGTACGGCAAACGCAGGTGGGAGACGGCGGCGCAATCGGCCGAACCGCACGAGACCGCCGAGCCGCTGGCCGGATCCTCGGTGCAGGGCGCCGGCGAGCCCGAGCACCAGGAGTACCACCCGCACGAGTCGCCGGCCACGATGATCTGGCCGATGATCCTGCTCGCGGTGGGCTCGGTCGGCGCGGGCGGCTTCCTGATCATCGGGCAGCGGCTGGAGAATTTCCTCGGCCCGGTCACCGGCTTCCCGCCGACCGCGCACGGCATCTGGAGCGTGTCCGGCGTCGTGACCCTGGTCCTGGTGCTGGCCGCGATCGGCCTGGCCTGGGTCATGTACGGCCGGGTGCCGGTCCCGGCGGTAGCGCCGCGGGGCAGGTTTCCCGTCGTCGCCGCCCGCAAGGACCTCTACGGCGACGCGTTCAACGAGTCGGTCCTGATGCGGCCCGGCCAGTGGCTGACCCGGCTGTCGGTCTACTTCGACAACCGGGGGGTGGACGGGCTGGTGAACACCATCGCCGCCGCTATCGGCGGGACATCCGGCCGGGTCCGCAAGACGGAAACCGGCTTCGTCCGCTCCTACGCATTGTCCATGTTCGCCGGCGCCGCTGTACTGGTCGCCTTGCTGCTGGTGGTGAGGCTCTAGATGAACGGCTTTCCCTGGCTGACGATCGCGGGCGCGGTCCCGCTGCTCGGAGCCATCGTGATCGCGCTGATCCCCGGCCTGCCGGCCGACAGCGCCGAGGCCGACCGGCGGGCGCGCAACGCGCTGGCCAAGTACCTGGCCCTGGCGTTCTCGCTGCTGACCCTGGTCGTGGTCATCATCATCGCGGTCAAGTTCCAGGTCGGCGGGCCGAACTACCAGTTCACCGAGACCTACTCCTGGATCCCCTCCTTTGGCGTGCACTACGCGCTGGGCGTGGACGGTATCGCCCTGGTGCTGATCGCCATGTCCGTGGTGCTGATGCCGGTGGTCATCCTGGCCTCGTGGTACGACGCCGACGGGGTGCTCGGTGCGAGGGTCGCCCCGGCCCCAGCTGCCCCGGCCACGCC
>JBAPYC010000177.1:0-2100 GCA_049284535.1 Streptosporangiaceae bacterium | reverse complement strand
GGGCATCCGTGACCTGCCCGCTGTGGCGGCGGCCGACGCGCTGGCCGACTCGCTGGCCCGGCGGCAGCTGCTGCTGGTGCTGGACAACTGCGAGCAGGTGATCGGAGCCGCCGCGGAGTTGTGCGGCAGGCTGCTGCTCGGTGCCGATGACGTGCGGGTGCTGGCGACGAGCCGGGAGCCGCTGCGGATCGCCGGCGAAGCGCGGTACCGGCTGGGACCGCTGACGCTGCCCGATCCCGGTGACCCGCCCGCCGCGGCCGAGTGCGAGGCGGTGACGCTGTTCGCGGACCGGGCCGCGCGGGCGGATCGGAGTTTCGCGCTGGACGAGACGACCCGGGCGACTGTGGCGCGGCTGGTGGCGAAACTGGACGGGATGCCGCTCGCGATCGAGCTGGCCGCGGCGCGGGTGGACGCGCTCGGGGTGGCGCAACTGCTGGAGCGGATCGACGACCGGTTCAAGCTGCTGACCGACGGTGACCGGCTGGCCGAGCAACGGCATCGGTCGCTGGCAGCCACGGTGCACTGGAGCTACCGGCTGCTCGACGACTTCGAGCGGCGGGTGTTCCGCGCCGTGTCCGTGTTCCCGGGACCGTTCACCCTGGAGGGAGCCGAGGCGGTGGCGGGGGCCGGCGCCGGCCGGGCTGTGCTGCGGCTGGTGGACTGCTCGCTGCTAGTCCCGCCGCGCGTTGACCCGGACGGCCGGACCCGGTACGCGATGCTGGAGACGCTGCGGGCCTACGCGGCCCGGCTGCTCGCCGAGGCCGGCGAAGACGGCGAGGCCGCGGCAGCGCTGGGCGCTTACGCGGCGAACGTAGCCGCGGACGCCTCCATCGGGCTGCACACCGGCACCACGGAGGTGGCCAGCCTGCGGCACCTTGACGCCGAGGATGCCACCGTGAGCCACGCGCTCACCTGGGCCATGGACCACGACCCCGGCACGGCGCTGCGGCTCGCGCTCGCCCTGGAGCCCTGGTGGCAGATCCGGGGCCGGCTGACCGGAGAGGCACGGCTGCTGGCCGCGGCCGCCGAGCACGCCGCGCCCGGCAGCGACGAGTGGTGCGGCGCGCGCCTGTGCCTCGGCCAGGCCGCCGGGCAGTCCGGCGATGCGGCCGCGGCACTGGAGCATTTCACCGCGATCCGCGATGCGCTTGAGGATGCCGTGCGGCCAGCATCGCCGTGGCGGCCGGTGATCCTGTCGATGTGCCTGGACGGCAGGTCAGGGACGCTGTCAGCGATGGGCCGGGTTGCCGAGGCGGTCGATGACGGCCGCCGGGCCCTGGACCTGGCCCGGGAGACCGGCCTGCCGGGACTGGAGGCGCTGGCCCTGGCCTGCCTCAGCGTCGCCACTTGGCACGGCGGCGACCGGGACGGCGCCCTCCGGCTCGCTCGCCAGGCACAGCAGCTCCCTGGCGACGTCGCCGGCGCGCTGCAGCGGGGACTCAGCCAGATCATCACGATGGTCCTGGCCGAGGCCGGCGATATGGCCGCCGCGGAGCAGGCCTGCACGGCGGGGCTGGGATGGTGCCGGGAGGTGGGTGACCAGACGACCTTGGCCGGCCAGCTGTGGAACAGGGTGATCCTGGACCTGCTGGCCCACCGCACCGGCGACGCGGCGGCGCACCTGCGCGAGCAACTCGACATCGCCACGCAGACCGGGGTGCAGCCCATGCTGCTCGCCGGCCTGGATTGCTGCGGCCACCTGTGCGCCGCCACCCGGCGCCACGCCGAGGCGGTCACGGTGTGGGCGGCGATGTCCGCGCTCGGCGCGCCCAGGCCGCTGCTCCCGTTCCCGCGGTTGAACGGGGACCGCCGGGACGATCTGCTGCGGACAGCCCGGGACCTGCTCGGGGAGGCCGGGACACAGGCGGCCGAGCAGCGGGGCGCGGTCATGAGCCCGGCCACTGCGGCCGAGTACGCCCTCATGCTCGCCGCGGCTGAGCCGCAGCCGAACACCGCGGCCGACGCGGCCGCGATGCCGAGCCTGGCCAGGCTCAGCCCCCGGGAGCGGGAACTGGTGACCCTGGTCGCTCAGGGCCGCACCGACGCGCAGATCGCCGCCCAGCTGTACATCACGGTGCGAACCGTCAGCTCCCACCTGGA